>NZ_LVIA01000055.1:0-13257 GCF_001596805.1 Halomonas sp. KX33721
ACCTGACCACCTGCTGGGTGATACCGGCTACTTCAGTGCCAGCAATATCCAGGCCTGCCATGACCATGGTATCGAACCGCTGTTGGCGATGAAGCGAGACGTCCATCACCTTCCGGTCTTTGAACGTTTCGCCGCGGATCCGCCTGCCCCGGAGAGCGAGGACCCCGTCGAACAGATGGCACACCGCTTGAAGACGCAGGCGGGCCGAGCGCTCTACGCATTGCGCAAACATACCGTGGAGCCGGTCTTCGGGATCATCAAACACGTGATGGGGTTCCGGCAGTTCTCGCTACGCGGACTGGATAAGGTCAGCGGCGAGTGGCGATTGGCCACCATGGCGTGGAATATCAAGCGGATGCACCGGTTGACGGCGGGCTGAGGGCTCGCCGCGCCCAACCGGCCAGCAGGCAAGGCGTCAGAACCGCCTTGCAGAAGCTGAGGGGCAGGTTAAGAGCCACACAACAGCACCAACACCAACACCAACACAAGGGGGGTGAAGAACCCACGCCTCAGCTCATCCATTAACCTCAAGTCCGACAGACTGCTAGATACGCTGGCTGACGATGGCCTGCGCATCAACCTGATCCAACAGCCGGGCATGGAAAAGTACCAGCATCAGCTCTTTCTGATGCCGGAGAGGCGCCGCTTTCGCGTGGCACGATGGGAGTTAGAGGCGTTCTTCAGCGCCTTTCAAAGTGGCACCCGCCTTAGCCAGTGGGAGCAGCCAGCGATGCGCAATGATTTGGTTCTTTGCTGTACCCACGGCACCAAAGATAAGTGCTGCGCGAAGTACGGTTATAAAACGTTCAAAGCGCTAGCCAGCACGGTAGCTGAGCACCCGCTGCCGTTCGAGGTATGGGAGAGCAGCCACCTCGGCGGCTGCCGACTCGCCGCCAGCGTGATCGTGCTGCCAAACGTGCGCAAATATGGGCGTATTACGCCAGAACAAGCGCTGTCCTTCTTACAGGCCGAAGCCCGCCAACAGCGCTTTTTGCCCGGATACCGCGGCAGCTCACAGCTCACTCCCGCACAGCAGAGTGCTGAAATCGCTGCGTTGACGCAGCTCAGCACGGAGGCAAGACAACCCACGTTGGCTCTGATCAGCGATCACGGCGACGACCAAGCGCGAGAGATACGCTTTCAGTGGCGGCTCGACCAGTGGCAAGGTGAACTGACCGTGCACTGCCAAGCCACTACTCTAAGGCGTGTGGATACCTGTGCTGACCTAGCGCAAGGCCCCACCGAATGCACCGTATGGCACGCGATGGTGAATGGGTAGTACATAGACGAACAACAACGACGAACAACAACGCGGCTTAAAGCCGGGCGTTGTGGGTTAAGATTGAGTGCCAATGATCAATTACCAGCGGTACTTCACGCTGCCGATCACACTGCGAGAAGCACCGTAATAGCAGTAGAAATCGCAGCCGCTCACGTACTCTTCATCAGTGATGTTGTTCACGTTCACCTGCGCGGTCCAGCTGTCGTTAATATCGTAGCTGGCCATGGCATCGTAAAGCGTGGTGGAAGGCACATCGCGGTTAATACCGCTGCCAGGGCTCGGAGACGTTTCACCGATATAACGCACGCCCGCCCCAACGGAAAGTCCAGGCAAGCTGCTGCTCATATCGTAATCCAGCCACGCTGACGCCATATGGAAAGGCACCAGCGGCACGCGCTCATCCTGCTGGGAATCGCTGATATCGTAGCGCGCATCGGTATAGGTGTACGCCGCGGTGAGCTGTAGGTCATCGGTGAGGTAGCCCACGCCTTCGATCTCCACACCCTGGGAGCGACGCTCACCAGCCTGCTCCTGTACCGGCGCGCTAGTGGAAATCAGCGTGTTGTCCTCCTCCACGTCGAATACGGCAACGGTCACGTAGCCATCTACATTAAACGGGGCAATTTTCACACCGGCTTCTAGCTGGCTACCTTCCAGCGGCTCATAGCTAGCACCATTCGGCCCGATACCCGCGACAGGTGTAAACGACTCGCTGTAGCTAAGGTAAGGTGAAATGCCGTTATCGCCCAGGTACATGGCCCCGGCTGTAAGTGATAGCTGCTCGTCATCGTAGCCCTGGCTGCTGCTACCGGTGACATCACTGAAGTCGTCGCTGCTATCCACGCTGTCGTAGCGTGCACCCGCGAGGAACACCCACTTATCTGCCACGCGCAGCTGGTCTTGCACGTAAATACCGAACTGGCGGCGGTCCACATCATGCTGGGTGGGGTCGCCGGTATCCGGCGCGGTAAAGGCGGCGTAATCCGGGTTATAGAGGTCTACGGTATCCACGTTGGCGAAGAACGTAGAGCCATCGCCCAAGGTACGGAAGCTATCGCGGTTGGTGTAGTTCAGGTTCAACTCTTGATAGCCCGCGCCCACCAGCAAGGTGTTTTCCGTGTTGTCGGTGTAGGTGCGTGCAATCAAGCGGTTATCGATATTGAACGCATCGTACTCGCCGTCGCGATCAATCACGCCACGGGAAATACTGCGCGGCGGGGTAACAAACGAGTTGGGATAAACATTACGCAGCTCAAGATCTAAATGCGTATAGCGAGCGTTCTGCTGGAACTCCCACGTATCGTTGATCTGGTGCTCAAGCTCGTAACCAATGCCTACTTGGCGCTGATCCAGACGGTCGTAATCCGGCTGGCCCAGGTTGGTCTCGGGGTCGATTTGGCCAAACGGAGAGTCGTTCAGCGTACCCAGTGCCGGGAAGAAACCGGTAGTGGGCACGCCCTCATCTTTCTGCACGCTGGCAAGGAAAGTGACCGTAGTATCGTCGCTGACATCCATTTCCAGGCTAGGCGCAAAGTAGTAGCGCTCCTTCTCGCTACCGTTAAGTTCCCCTTCCCCATCGCGATAAAGCCCGACCATGCGGTAACGCATATCGTCACGCTCGGCCACCGGGCCAGAGACATCAATGCCCACCTGGCGATGCTGCTGGTTGCCCGCCTCAATTTCCAACGTGCCCTGTGGTTCGCTGGTCGGGCGCTTGCTGATGGCGTTAATCACACCGCCGGGAGGCGCTTCACCGTACAAAATAGAGGCCGGGCCTTTCAGTAAATCCACCCGCTCAACGCCAAACGTCTCATTCATCCACCAGAAGTAGCCGCCGGTGCGGAATAAACGCAGGCCATCTTGGTAGGTCGCACTTTCCGCGCTGAAGCCACGTAAGAAGAACCAATCCGTGTTGTTGTCCTCGCCGTAAGGCTGGGAAACAACGCCGGAACGATACTGGAACGTTTCGTCGTACTTATTAACGCCACGGGTTTCCAGCTCTTCCGCGCTCACGGTAGAGATCGCGCGAGGCGTTTCTACCTCGGGGGTGTCTACCTTCAACGCGGTCGCGGTGACCACGGTGGTGCCAGTGTTAATGGTGTCTTCTTGAGCCAGTGCGGCCATCGGCGCAGCGCACAGCATTCCACCGAGCGACACCACCAGTGAACGGCGAACGGCAGCAGGCAACGGCGCGACGGAAAACGGCATGGTTTTACGGAGCATGAGTGAGTCTCAACGGGTATGAGGAGTTCGTTATAGTAAGACGAATGATACGGATTTTTATTCACAACCACAATCACTCTGGTGGGGCAAGAGGTTGCGGTGGAACGGGGTGTTCGAAGGAGGATCGGTGGAAGAACCAATAGAGACAAATG
Source organism: Halomonas sp. KX33721 (assembly GCF_001596805.1). Classification (NCBI taxonomy): domain Bacteria; kingdom Pseudomonadati; phylum Pseudomonadota; class Gammaproteobacteria; order Oceanospirillales; family Halomonadaceae; genus Halomonas; species Halomonas sp. KX33721. The sequence goes on from NZ_LVIA01000055.1 coordinate 3,658, forward strand.
AGGTTTTGAGAAACTGCGAATATGGCAAAGGAGCCGTTTACTGACGTTGGTCAGGGGCTTAAGAAGAAGGCAATCTAGGGGGAGAGACTTAGAAATGGTGGGCCCAGTAGGACTTGAACCTACGACCAAGGGATTATGAGTCCCCTGCTCTAACCAACTGAGCTATAGGCCCGAAAAGCGTGCATATAATAGCGAATGTGTGGGGGCGAGGCTACCCCTTGGTGCGCTATCTTACGGCGAAGTCGGCATTTTTTTCGGCACTAATTGGCGGCGCTGGGGTCTGGTGGTGAATGCTTCTATGGAGAATCGCTTTGAAAGCTTTGATGGCTCTTTTCCCGCTGCTGTTGGTGCTGCCGGTGCAGGCGGATTGGCAGCTTGATCCTGGCCAGTCTCAGGTGCAGGCGTCGATCACCCAACTGGATGGCGAGGCCCCGCAAATTCATCACCATCAGGTGAATAACTTGCAGGGCGATATTGCTGCCGATGGCACGCTGCGCCTGCCGCTGCGCTTGAGCCAAACCGATCTGCTCAATCGCTTTGGGGAGCTGCCGCCGTGGGTGGGCTTGCTGGCGAACACCACGCTAGTGACGCTGGTGGCGCAAATGCCGCCGGAGCGGTTAGACGGCTTGGATATTGGCGAGTCGATGGTGGAAACCCTCACCTTTCGGGTGCAAACCGACCTGATTAACCAAGAAGAGGCGGTGCCACTGCGCTTTACCCGCGAAGGGTTAAACGAGGTGCGCGTGACCCACGCCGAACCCATGGCGCTGGATGGCAACGCGCTGATGGCTAACAGCACGGTGCGCACCGTGCTGTCGATGTTGGGCTACCAGCAGATTGATGAGCATGTGCCCGTCACGCTAAATGCGCTGCTGGTGAACCGCTAACGCTTGACTTAGCCACTGATGGGCGCTTAGTGGCTAAGCGCTTCAACGTCGCCTGCCTGGGCGGCCCCGGTTTGTACCCGCCACTGGGCGGCATAATGGCCGTCCGCCGCTAACAGGCTGGCGTGGGTGCCGCGCTCGGCCACTTGGCCTTTCTCGATCACCACAATCTCATCGGCGTGCACAATGGTGGAGAGCCGGTGGGCAATCATAATCACCGTACGGCCATGGGCGATGCGTTTTAGCGAGCGCTGAATGGCCGCTTCGGTTTCGTTATCCACCGCGCTGGTGGCTTCATCCAGCACCAGAATCGGCGGGTCTTTTAACAGCGCCCGCGCCAGTGAAAGCCGCTGGCGTTGGCCGCCGGAAAGGCGCACGCCCCGCTCGCCCACTGGCGTATCCAGCCCTTGGGGCAGCGTTTCAATAAAGCTCCAGGCTTCGGCGGTTTTGGCGGCGTCGATAATCGCGGCATCATCGGCGTCCGGCTGGCCGTAGGCGATGTTGTCGCGAATACTGCCTTCAAACAGGTACACATCCTGGCTGACTAAGCCAATCGCTTGGCGAAGTGAGTGCATACTTACGTCGGTGATGGGCTGGCCATCTACCAGCACACGGCCACTGGCGGGGTCGTAAAAGCGCAGCAGCAGTTTGATCAGCGTCGATTTACCGGAGCCGGTGGCCCCCACCAGCGCCAGCGTATTGCCAGCGGGCACGTGCAAGTCCACGCCGTTTACGCCTACTTGGCTGGCTTCATATTGAAAGCTGACCGCCTCGAAACGCACGTCGCCTTTTACCGGGGCCGTTAAAGGCGTGGTGCTGTCGTCCTTCACGGTAATCGGTACTTCGAGCAAATCCAGAATCCGTTTGGTGCTAGCCATGGCGCGCTCGAACAGGTCGATCACTTGAGCAAGGCCGGTGAGCGGCCACAGCAGGCGCTGGGTCAGAAACACCAGCACGCCATACGCGCCCACGTTGAGGCTGCCGTTCAGCGCCATCATGCCGCCGACGGTAAAGGTGGCGAGAAAGCCCGCCAAAATCGCCATGCGGATGACCGGAATAAACGCAGAACTGACTTTAATAGCGCGGCGGTTGGCTTCTACATAGGCTTCGCTGGCATCCCGCAGCCGCTCGGCTTCCCGCGCTTCACTGGTGAAGCTTTTAATCGTAGCGATACCGCTGAGATTGTTGGAGAGACGGCTGGCAAGGTCGCCTACTTTTTCGCGCACGTCGCTGTACAGCGGCCCGGCTTTGCGCTGGAAGAAAAACGCGCCCCAAATGATCAGCGGAATCGGCGTAAACGCTAGCAGCGCGATCAGCGGAGAAAGCACGAAGAACACCGCGCCTACGGCCACCACCGTCACCACTACTTGAATCAGCGCGTTGGCACCGCCATCCAGAAAGCGCTCTAGCTGGTTGACGTCATCGTTCATGGTGGCCACTAGCTGACCGGAGCTTTTCGATTCAAAAAACGCCATGTCGAGGCGCTGGGCGTGCTCGTAAGTGTCTTGGCGCATATCCGCTTGCAGCCGCTGGGCTAGGTTGCGCCAGAGAATCTGGAACAGGTACTCAAACAGCGACTCCCCCGCCCAAATAAAGAAGGTGAGCACCGCCAAAATGGTGATCTGCTCTTGAGGCGATTCAAACCCCAGCCGCGCCACAAAGCTGTTTTCCTGGTTCACCACCACATCGATCGCCACGCCAATCAGAATTTCCGGGGCGATATCGAACAGCTTGTTGATAATCGAGCAAATCGTGGCGGTGATAATCTGCCGCCGATAGCCTTTGGCGTAGCGCAACAGGCGCATTAAGGCGTGAAAGCTTTGATTGACGGACGCTTTGTCAGCGCGGGTCGGGGAAGAAGCCACATCAATTCCTTTTACGTTGTTATCTGCGTAAATCGCCTTTAAACGGGTTGCGTCGCTCGCCGTACGTTGGCAAGCAAAGGGCTGCCGGTATCGGGGTCGAGCAGCAGCGTGCACTCTACCTGATACAGCTCCCGCACCAGCGCAGGCGTCACCACCTCAGCGGGCGCGCCCTGGGCAACAATCTGCCCGTCGCGCATGGCAATCAGGTGGTCGGCGTAGCGGCAGGCGCTGGCGAGGTCGTGCAGCACCATCACCACGGTGCGGCCTTGGCAGGCCAGGTCGCGCACCAGCTCGAATACTTCGATTTGGTGGCCTAAGTCTAACGCGGAGGTGGGCTCGTCGAGTAGTAAAAGCGGCGTTTGCTGAGCGATGGTCATGGCGATCCAGGCGCGCTGGCGCTGGCCGCCGGAAAGCGCTTCCAAAGGCCGGTCGGCAAGCGCTTCCAACCCGGCAGCGGCAAGAGCATGGTGCACTACCTGTTGATCTTCCGCCGACCACTGGCGCAGCCAGCCCTGGTGGGGCTGACGGCCAAAGCGAATCAGTTCGGTGACGGTCAGCCCTTCCGGAGCGACCGCCTCTTGGGGCAGTAGCGCTAGCTTGGTGGCAAGTTGGCGGGCGGGCATCTGGGCGATGTCGTGGCCGTTGAGCAGCACGGCACCACTATCGGGTTTATGCAGGCGGGCAAGCCCAGAGAGCAGAGTGGATTTACCGCAGCCGTTGGGGCCAACAATGGCGGTTACCTGCCCGCTGGGCAAGCTAACGCCGAGTTCGTGAATCACTTGGCGCTGGCCGTAGCTCATGCTGAGCGCATCGGTGGAAAGCGTGGGTAATGAAGTCATGGGCGGCTCCGTTGCGGGCGCATTAATATCCAGAGTAGCCAGGGGCCACCCACCACGGCGGTAACAATCCCCACGGGGATCTCGATAGGGGCAAACAGCGTGCGGCCCGCTAAATCGGCTAGCACCATCACCAGCGCTCCCGCCAGCGTGGCGGCTAGAATGGGAACATGGCGGGCGCTGGAGAGCGAGCGGGCAATTTCAGGGCCAATCAGCGCCACCAAGCCCACCGGCCCCGCCACGGCAACGGCCAGCGCAGTAAGCACCACTGAAAGTAACAGCACCTGCAGCCGCCGCGCTTTCACAGCGGTGCCCAAGCCACTGGCGATGGCATCCTTAAAGCGCAGCAGCGTGAGCGAGCGGGCCAGCGCCAGCGCGGCCACTAGCCCAAGCGCCAAGCCAATACCCAATAGCTGTACCGCGCTTGCCGGGCGGGCATTGAGGGAGCCGACGGTCCAGGGGTAGGCGGCGTTGGCGGTATCAATCGCTACCCGCGCCAACATCAGCTGCGTGACCGCGCCAAAAACAGCGCCCACGCCGATGCCCGCCACGATAAAGCGGTAGCCCTGGGTGCCGCTGCCTGCGGCCAAGCCAAAAGTGAGCACGGCGGCGGTGGTCGCCCCCGCCAGCGCCATGGCGGGCGGGGCGATGCCTACCCCCAAGCCAACAATCGAGGCCACCGCAAAGGCGGTGGCACCGTTATCGATACCGATGATGCCGGGGGTCGCCAAGCGGTTACGGGCCAGGGTTTGCATTAATACCCCGGCCAGCGCAAACGCAGCCCCAGTGAAACAGGCAGCGATCAGGCGAGGTAGGCGCAGCTGCTGCACCATAAACGCGGTCATTCTATCGCCTTGCCCCAGCAAGGAAGCCACCACCGCATTGGGAGAAAGCGTTACGCTGCCCAGGCTTAAATAGAGCACGCAAGCGGCCATCAGTGCGGCACTCAACCCGATATTCACCGCCACAGCGCGCTTTTCCAGCAGCACGCTCACCCCATAACGGGGCAGCGCAGCGCACCAGTAGCCCTGCGGGGCAGCCACCGCCTGGGCGCTCGGCTCTTCTTGATAAGCGGTGGATGTGCGGGGCAGTACCACACCGCTCATCGACTGTTTTGCCGTCATTTTCATAGCATCAGATAACCAAAGAGAGTGCGTTAGAGCATCGGCAGGCGCTTGGCCCGCACCACCGCAATCAGCACCGGCGCGCCGCATAGCGCGGTGAGCACGCCCAAGGGCAGCTCGGAGGGAGCAACGACGACACGGGAGATAATATCGGCGGTAAGCACGATCAGTGGGCCGACGGGCAGGCAGAACCAGAGCGTGCGGCGAATATCCGGCCCGGCGATGGCCCGCGCCACAAAAGGCACTACCAGCCCCACAAACGCAATCGGCCCGGCAATAGCGGTGGCCGCGCCGACTAATAGCGCCACGCAGCCCACCGCCAGCCAGCGAATCAGCCCAGGGTGGTGCCCTAAACCGCTGGCGGCCCGCTCCCCTAGCGCCAGCGCGGCCAGTGGCCGGGCAATCACGACAACGCCCGCCCCTGCGACCAGTAGGCTGGGCAGCACGGCCCATAAATCGTCTAGCCGCCTACCCGCCAAGCTGCCCACCACCCAAAAGCGAATCTCATCGGCGGCGCGCTGGTCGTAGAGCAGCATCAGTGCGCTGAGCGAACCGAGCAGCCCGGAAAACGCGGCCCCCGCTAACACTAAGCGCACCGGGTCGCTCCCCACACCGCGCAGCCGCGCCACGCTGAGTACGCACACGCAGCCGATCAGCGCGCCTAGCTGTGCCACGGGAATGCGCAAAGTGGCCGCGCTGGCCCCTAACACCAGTGCCAGGGAAACAGCAAACGCAGCGCCTGCGCTCACGCCCAACAAGCCCGGATCGGCCAGCGGGTTGCGTGAAACCGCTTGCAGCAGCGCCCCCGCTACGCCCAGCGCAACGCCAACGGCAATACCAATTAGCGTGCGAGGGGCGCGCAGTTCCCAGACGATAAAGCGCGCTTCCGCGTGATCACTACCGCTTAGCAGCCCTAACACTTGGCGGGGGCCAACGCTGCCTGCGCCTATCAACAAACTAACGACGCTCACCGCCACAAGGGCGGTGAGCAGAATCAGCATCCAGTGTCGGGATGAGCAGCGCCACCTGGCGCTACTTCCAGCCTTGGTAAGTAGCATCACGGCAATAACGCATTCTCGATGTCATCCAGAATCGCCTGGGCCGCCAGCGGGCCGTTGGCACTGCTCCAGAGCTGGCCGTTGACCGGCACCACTCGTTCGTTCTGTACCACGTTCAAGCGGTTGAAGGCGGGGCTCTGTTTGGCGCTATCTAGGGCGGCTTGGCCGTCATCATTTAGCGTGGCCAAAAACAGCCAGTCGCCGTCTACCTGAGAGAGGTTTTCAAGGCTTAATACGTCGCTGTGCACGCCCCGTTCACCGATCAGCTCGCCGCCTTGCACATCCAGGCCGACGCGCTCTAACAGGCCGGTGGCAATCAGGTTTTCCGACATTACCATGGGGCCGCCAGGCATCCAGCGCACCAGATAGGCGTTGATGCCCACGTCGGCGTCAGCTACTGCGTCTGACATAGCGTCGACCCGCTGATCGACGGCGCTGATCGCTTCGTCAATGGCCTCTTCCTGGTTCAAAGCCTGGCCGAATAAGCGCGCTTCGGCTTCCCAGTTATCGGCCGCTAGCGGTTGCGTGTGGGGCACCACAGTGGGAGCAATTTGCGATAGCAGTTGGTACTGCTCCTCCGGAAGCTGTGCTGCGGCTAGAATCAGGTCCGGCTGCTGGGCCAACACCGCTTCAATATTGATTTCCCGCACGACGCCCACAATCTCAGGGTGTTCGAGCTCGTTCGCACTGAGGTAGTCGGTCACGTACTCTGCCACGTTGTCGCCGCCACGGGTGGTTACCGCTCCTACCGGGGTCACGCCCGCCGCCAGCGCGGCATCCAGCGCACCTTCATATAGGGTGACTACACGCTCTGGGTGATCAACAACCTCAACGTTGCCGTAAGCCGTCTCCAGCGTGCGCGCTTGGGCGGTGCCCACCAGCAAGCCGCCCATCAACATTCCCAGTAAACCGCGCTGCAGTAACGTGTGTCGCATGTGAGCCTCTCCTGATTAACCGTTAATCCAATAGTAACGATTCTCAAAATCACTTGCACCCCTATTACACCGAATGACGTGTTGCAGTTACTGCAACGTCAGGCTGCCCATATTAGCTAGCGGTCTAACAACCTTCTGCAGGCAGGCGCTCCCCACCCGGCACTGTTCCATTAATAGCAACACCATGTCCGATCAAACCATCTCGCAAGTGGGAACTTTTCTTCTTAGAATCCGCAACTCATTTGATAATCAGTTTCATTAGCAAACAAGATTTATATCAGGGAGGTTGTCATGCCACGCTTTACTCGTACCGCGTTAGCCAGTGCCATTGCGCTAAGCGTTACCGCTACTGCCGCCAACGGGCAAGAAGCAGCGCAACTGGATAACATCGTTGTCTCTGCCAGCGGTTTCGAGCAGGCACTGGTGGACGCCCCAGCAAGTATCTCGGTTATTTCCAGAGAAGAGCTTCAGCGCGAACGCATTACCAGCGTGGCCGATGCCTTGCGTGATGTGGAAGGGGTAGATGTTGGTGGCCAAGTAGGTAAAACCGGTGGCAGCAACATCAGCATTCGCGGTATGCCCAGCGACTATACGCTAATCCTGATTGATGGCCGCCGCCAAAATGCGGCTGGAAGCGTCACGCCTAACGGTTTTGGTGAAACCTCGACTAGCTTCTTCCCGCCGGTCTCCAGCATTGAACGTATTGAGGTAATTCGCGGGCCGATGTCGACACTGTATGGCTCTGATGCCATGGGCGGCGTGATCAACATTATTACCCGCCGAGTAGACCGCGAGTGGGTTGGCTCGGTCGGCGTCGAGAGTACTTTTAATGAAGATCGTGATTTCGGCGACCGCCGTGAAATCAATCTCTACACCAGCGGCCCGCTGGTAGAGGACACACTGGGCGTTCAACTGCGCGGGCGTTTTTATGAGCGTGACGCATCAGAGCTTATCTACACCGACGCTAACGGCAACCCGGTTGAGGTGAGCCAGCGTGGCCCTAGCCCGGTAGAGGGCGATGTGTACAACCTGGGCGGCAAACTAACCTGGACGCCTAACGACAGCCACGACCTTTGGCTGGATGGGGAGGTGAACCGCCAGCGCTACAACAACGACGAGTGCCAACTCGGTACGTTGGACGGCCGCACCCGCAGCTGTGCGCCCAACCCTGGCGTGGCAAACGGCTATGCCGACGAGCTACGTTTTGAGCGGGAACAGGTGGCTATCGGCCATACTGGGCGCTTTGCCTCTGGCACGCTGGAATCGAGCCTAATACGTAACACCACGGAAACCACTGGCCGTACGATTCCCGGTGAAGAGGGTGTTGCTTATGAGGGCTTCCCCAGCATTATTGGCGGTGCCCCGCGTAAGCTGGAAACCACCAATACGGTACTGGATAGCAAGTTTATTATGCCGCTGGGTAACCACATGACCACCGTTGGCCTCCAGTGGTGGGATGCGGAGTTGGATGATGGCTTGGCCAATGAGACTTTCGAGCAAACCACTTGGTCGCTCTTTGCGGAAGACGAATGGATGCTGCGGGATGATCTTGCGCTGACGCTGGGCGGCCGCTACGACCATCACGATGCGTTTGGCAGCCAGTTCAGCCCCCGTAGCTATTTGGTATGGAACACCACGCCGAACTGGACGCTAAAAGGCGGTGTGAGCCGTGGCTACAAGACCCCGACCCTGAATGACCTTCACTCGGGTATTAACGGGGTGACCGGCCAGGGCACGATCCTGACGATCGGCAACCCGGACCTTGAGCCGGAAACCAGCACCAGCAGCGAAATCGGCGCGCACTACGATAGCCAAACAGGCTTTACCGCCAGCGCGACGCTGTTCTACAACCAGTTCGACGATAAAATTGCCAGCGGCAACGATATCCTGATTGAAAACGACCCGCTTATCCCGGATGGCGTGTATAGCCAGGACGTGAATATCGATGAGGCGGTTACCCAGGGGGTTGAGCTCTCCACCAGCTATCAATTCACACCAGATTGGCGCTTATCCGCTAATTACACCTACACCGATAGCGAGCAGAAAAGCGGCAATAACCGTGGCGAACCGCTGACCGATACGCCCGAACACGCACTGAACGCCACACTGCGTTGGCAGGCGACACCGAAGCTAGATACTTGGCTCTCTGCCGAGTACCGCAGCGAGCGTTATCGCAACCGTGAACGTGTTAGGGGCGCGCCCTCCTTCGCTGACCTGGGGGATTTCAAAGCCTACTCGCTGTTTCACCTAGGCGGCAGTTACGCGTTTACCGACCAATTTAACGTCAGCGCCACCCTCTACAACTTATTTGATAAAGACTTTGTCGACTACCGCGCCTACGGCGATGGCACCAGCTTCGGCAACGTTTACGCCAACAGCGAAGAGGGTCGCCGCCTGTGGCTCTCTGCTCGCTATGAGTTCTAAACAGACGCCCATGTAGTTTCACTTACTGTTTCAATGCTCACTTGCTGCCCCGGCTACGCACCGGGGCTTTTTTATGTTTTTTGTGGATCGCCTCAGCAGTAGCTTCCCTCTATAGCGACAATTCATGGTTTTAATATCCTGAATCCGTGAGACCGGCCCCCGGAAGCACTTCTAACCCACTGACCTGCATGGCAATATAGCCATTATCGCCATTCACCCAGACAGTGCCATGCCCAACATAAAGTTCCGCGCCAGTTGCCGCACCCTCACCAGCCACGCCGGGCTGTCCATCATCGGGCAATGCTTCGAGATCGCTGGCGTCGACAGCATCGACAGCCGCTTCCCCACCACGCTGGGCATGCGCACCAGTGACGTGATCAAGAGCTACCTGGGCCTGCTGTGTCTGGGCATGAGCGACTATGACGCTGTCGAGAACTTCCGCCGCGACAAGCCCTTCCAACAACTGCYGACCCT
>NZ_LVIA01000056.1:0-5169 GCF_001596805.1 Halomonas sp. KX33721
AGTGGCAGGCGAACAGGCCTCCCAGGGTAAGACGCGCGACCTTCCTCCCATCTACCCGCCGCATCTACTTCCACATCTTCTGGATAGCTATTGGGCTTCGAGTTTCATGGCCCTCTCGCCCAGATGTGGCTGCCTCATATGCGGTTCCTGTTCGTCGGGCCAGGAGTTTGCCTACAGCTTCCTTCAGATTCCGCCTCACGACGAACACCCTTGCTGTTCAGCTAACGGTTCCCGCTATCAGGGTCCGTAGGGGACTTTCACCCCCAAGTCATCCGGCCAACCACCACGGCGGACCGGATAGCGCCTAATTGGCGCTGCGCGCCATGCCTGGCGCACCACAAAAAAAGCCCGCTGATTGCTCAGCGGGCTTTTTTAAATTCTGTGGCGGAGAGGGAGGGATTCGAACCCTCGAAGCCTTTCGACTTACACACTTTCCAGGCGTGCTCCTTCGACCACTCGGACACCTCTCCACATTTTAGCTCTGCTGTTAGGCGCTGCCTTTCTCAACAGAACGGCGCATATTCTATGGTCTAAGCCGTGAAATAGCAAGCCTTTTCCTGCCTAGGCGTTTGGCAGCACGGCGTAGCGGCCTATGGCTTCTAGGCAGAGCGAATCTCCGCAGTAGAGCTGATGGGTTAGCTCAATGCTGCCCTTACCTCGTTCACTGAGTTTAGCAGCAAGCTGTGCAGGGCCATCCGGATGGCTGGGGGCGCAGGTCATGCGGTAGTCACCTGTAACCGGGGAAAGAAAGCGTTGGCTGGCTTCAGCAACCACCACATCCTGCGCCCTGCCCTGCTGGCGAAGCCAGAGAGTGACCCAGCACCAGCCTTGTAGCGTGGCTTGTGCGCTCAGCGCGCCGCCAAAGCCGGTGCCTTTGTCGTTGAGGTTAGGTGTGAGCGCCAGTTGCCACGTGAGCGCGCCGCTGGCTTGGTTCATGCGGGTAATGCCAAGTGCCTCCACCATGGGAATGGCCGCTTCCAGCCAGTGCTGAAAGGCGGCCAGGTCCTCCTCGCCTTCCGGTAGCGGTAAGCGGGGATGTGGAATGCCGGGTTGGCGGGGCTGACTCATGGCGACTTCCTTGGCATTACAGGGGCGTAGATTTAATCCCAATGCTCGACAAAATCCGCGCTGTTGTGGGTTGCCACTGGCTTGTGGCGACCCGCTAGGCTGCCCAAATAGATAAAGGCAACGACTTCGTCATCTTCATCCAGACCCAGGCCTTTGCGCACCACGGGATCAAACGCGTATTTTCCGCTGCGCCACATGGCCCCTAGACCTAGCGCGTGGGCCGCCAGCAAAATGCCGTGAGCGGAACAACCTGCTGAAATCACCTGCTCGATTTTCGGCACTTTGGGAAGGTCCGGCGTCACCTTGGCAATCACCGCGATAATCATCGGTGCGCGCAGGGGCTTTTTGCGCGCGGAGTTTAGCGTGTCGTCACTGGCGTGGGGGTCTTCCTGAAATTCGGCTTCAGCAAACAGCTCGCCCAGGCGCTCCCGACCTTCGCCGGAGAACTCGATAAAGCGCCACGGGCGCAGCTCTTTGTGATCAGGGGCACGCAGGGCCGCTTGGTATATGGCGCTAAGCTGGTCGGCGCTGGGGGCAGGCTCGGTGAGCTTGCCCATGGAGCTACGTTCGTGAAGCAGCGTGAGGGCGTCCATGATAACTTCTTCTCCATTAAAGGTGAGCGTTACTGCCGGGCAAGGCGCAGCAGGCTGGGGGGTGTCAGCCCTGGGGTGGCTCGCCAGGGGCTGATATCTAGGCCGCCACGGCGCACGTAGCGGGCCAATACCAGCAGCTCTTCTGGCTTCGCTTGCTGCATTACGTCCGTAAAAATATGTTCGACGCAGTGCTCGTGAAAATCCTGGTGCTGGCGGTAGCCAATTAGGTAGCGCAGTAGCCCTTCTCGGTCGAGCTTGGGGCCTTTATAGCGAATCAAGACGCTTCCCCAATCCGGCTGACCGGTCACCGGGCAGTTGGATTTTAGCAGATGCGAATGCAGCGTCTCTTCGACGATCTCATCACTGGCAGTAAGGTGCGTGGCACTTGGCGTGTAGTCGCTCACCTCGATATCCAGGTCGTCTAAGCACTCCCCCGGCAGGCGCTGAGGGGCCAGTTCACTATCGTCCACCCCCAGCAGCTTAACGCTTACGCTGGCACCGGCAGCGCTGCTGAGGTCACGCACTAGCGTCTCTTCTACCTTAGCTTGGCTGGCAAAGCGGGTTTGGTTGAGGCTGTTGAGATAGAGCTTCCAGGATTTGGACTCAATCAGATGGGGCGAGCTTGCTGGCAGACGGAAGCGTGCCACGGCGACAATCGGCTTGCCGCGGCCATTGAGCCAGGAGACTTCAAACGCGTGCCACTCATCTTCGCCAACAAACGGCAGTGCGCCCTCTTCAATGCCCAGCGGCGCACGATTGGCCGCACGGGGAATGGGGTACAGCAACCCTGCATCGTACTGCTCGGGGTAAGCAGAATCACGCCCCAAGGGCGCATGTTCTAAGGTATCGGGGCGGTGTACCATGAAAACTCTCTTAGTCGTGCCATCTTATAAGGGTATTTCAATCAAGGCTGTGAAGGCGACCCTAGCTACGTATGCCTTTGCCACGCTCTAGCATGGTCAGCGCCACCATAAACAGTACGACGATAAAAGCAAAAATAGCAGCCAATGCCCAACCTACCGGAATATCAGAAACACCTAAAAAGCCGTAACGGAAGACATTCACCATATACAGAATCGGGTTGAGCATTGAGACGCCTTGCCAGAAGTCCGGCAGCATCGAAATCGAGTAAAACACCCCACCTAAATAGGTGAGCGGCGTCAGAATAAACGTTGGCACGATGGAGATATCATCAAACTTGTTCGCCAGCAGCGCGTTAATAAAGCCACCAATGGAGAATAGCGCCGAGGTGAGCACCACCACTAATACGGTAAGCAGCGGATGCTCAACCGTTAAGCGGGTAAAGAACAGCGATACCAGCGTCACGATCAGCCCCACACCCAAGCCACGAGCCATTCCGCCCAAAATAAAGCCCGAAAGAATGACACCATTCGGCATCGGCGACACCATCATCTCTTCAATGGAGCGCTGAAACTTATTGGAAAAGAAGCTAGAGGCCACGTTGGAGTAGCTGTTGGTGATCACCGACATCATGATCAGCCCTGGCACAATGAAGTCCATATAGCTGAAGCCATCCATCTCACCAATGCGCGAGCCGATCAGGCTGCCGAAAATGATGAAGTACATGGCCATGGTGATCGACGGTGGCAGCAGGGTTTGCGGCCAGATTCGGGTGAAGCGCTTGATCTCTTTAAGCACTAGCGTCCATAAAGCCACGAGGGTTTGCATTGCATTCATGCGCGGGCCTCCTGCTTTTCACGCTGGTCGATGGCCTGCTGACTGCTCTCTACCATGGAAACAAACATCTCCTCTAAGCGGTTGGCACGGTTACGCATCGAGACGACCTGAATGCCCTGCGCGCTTAACGCACTGAACACATCGTTCAACTGCTGGCCACGATGAATCACCAGCGCCAGCTGGGAGGGCTCGATTTGCTGCAGCTCAAAGCCTTCAATGGTGGGCACTTGCTCCACCGGCTCGGCGAGATCCAGTAGGAAGGTTTCGGTGTCCAGTTCCGCCAGCAGCTCGCGCACGCTGGTGTTCCGCACAATTTCGCCATGGTTGATGATGGCGATATTGCGGCACAGGCTCTCGGCTTCTTCGAGGTAGTGCGTGGTCAGAATGATCGTGGTGCCTTCATCCTGATTAATACGCCGCATATACTCCCACATGCTGCGGCGGAGCTCGATATCGACCCCGGCAGTGGGCTCGTCGAGAATCAGCAACTTGGGTCGGTGCATCAAGGCACGCGCAATCATTAGGCGGCGCTTCATACCTCCTGAGAGCATTCGCGCACTGCCGTTGCGCTTTTCCCACAGCCCTAAATCGGTCAGCAGCTGCTTGGCGCGAGGCAACGCTTCGCTGCGCTTCATGCCGTAGTAACCTGCCTGGGCCAGCACGATATCCAGCACTTTCTCAAACTGGTTGAAGTTGAATTCCTGCGGCACCACGCCGAGCTGGTACTTGGCTTTAGCGAAGTCTTTATCAATGTCGATTCCAAAAATCGACACTTTACCCGCCGTTTTCTGCACTAGCGAGCAAACGACGCCAAGGGTGGTGGACTTTCCTGCGCCGTTGGGGCCCAGCAGCGCAAAAAAATCGCCCTGCTGGACGTCTAAATCGATACCTTTTAACGCTTGGAAGCCGTTGCCATACACCTTGGTAAGGCCACGGATCGACAATGCCGGTTCGGCCATGAATATGTCCTGTCAGCAAGTGGGGAGCAAAAAGAGCTAGAAGGGAGGATATCGGGGCATGCATATATTTTTTCAAGTTTGCGGCTTATAACCTCTGAACCACCACTTCCATGCCCCTGATTTTTCTCTATTTAGCACTACATTAGGTGATACTTTGCCACGCTATTGCTGCGATAGCGCCTAGATTAATACTTTGGTATTAGCCTAGCGTCCGCCTGCCCAGGCAGAGGCACTTCAAGGGAACATGCTGACCATATAAGCGAGCCTAACCGATAGGGACGCTGATCTTCCAAACCATTCTGGATAATACGCAGCAAACCGGCAGTGGCTTTTGCGCAGGTCAGCAATGGTGCCGCCTTGGCAGATACCACCAAGCAGCGTATGCAGGATATTGATCAGCGAATTCAGCGCGTAAACGACCTGTTCTCAGACATGACCGCCGCCACCCACGAGCAAACCCGTGGCATTGAGCAAATTAATGTGGCCATCGCCCAGTTAGATCAGGCGGCCCAAGACAACGCCTCAATGGTGCAGCAAACAGCCACCGCCGCCCAAACGGCACGCACGCAAAAACGCCGCTTGATAAGCGGTGAATGGCAATAACTAGATTGGGGATCAAGCAAAACTTTAGAAAGGGGGTTTGCATGGAGCGGGAAAAGAGATTCGAACTCTCGACCCTCGCCTTGGCAATGGCGATTGCTCTACCACTGAGCTATTCCCGCAATTCCGATACCTTAACGATTTAAGTGGCGTCCCATAAGGGTTCGAACCCTTGTTACCGCCGTGAAAGGGCGGTGTCCTAGACCACTAGACGAATGGACGTTTCATTGCCTCGTCGAGGTGGCGCGTAT
>NZ_LVIA01000057.1:0-5495 GCF_001596805.1 Halomonas sp. KX33721
GGACGTGCATGCCGGTTGAAATCACGGCAAGTGTCATCACCGTTATGGAAAAAATCTTCCCTGACACGGTTTTTCGCCTCCACACCAACTTACCTGAAAACTTCAGCTGGCCAATGGAGCGACAGGATCTTTCAGAGCTACTTGGCAATTTACTCGAAAATGGCGGGAAGTGGTGCCAGACAACCGTCGACGTTACAATCGCCCGCACGTCATCAGGACTCTCCATAGAAGTAGCGGACGATGGCCCCGGAATTTCTCCCGAGGCGGCAGCCACTGTCATGAACAGGGGTACCAGGCTGGATGAAACGGTCGCGGGTTTTGGGCTCGGATTGTCCATCGTGTCCGAGATTGTCGAAGACAACCTCGGACACCTGGAAATCGGATCCTCGAAAAACGGAGGAGCCAGGATTCTGATTTTACTGCCATTTCCGGACTAGATCACTGCCAAAAGGCCAGCCATCTTGAAAATCCGGCCTTCAAAGACTCAGTTTTAGCAGTAATCAGCTGCGTCATTAATTATTCTTCGAGTTTAATTCAGAATCAACGGGGTCATTCTGGCTGTCTGTTGGCGGAAGATCGATCGAGAATAGCTGGTACCGTTCGTTCTCCCCCAACTTCTGAGCGTCAGTGGCCCGCGGACCAAGAACCTTATCTACCGCATCGTTTGGAATTGCGGCAAAGACCCTGGCGTACCCGTCAGCGTCCAGCAGACTGTCGAATTCTGTGGAGGTGATTTCGACAGCGTCGCCCAACGAATAAAAACGTGCGGAAAATGGCATCTTGCCAATGTAAAAGATTGGACCGTCTCCCGCTTGCTGAATGCTCTCATACCGTCCTATCAATTCCTTCTCGGTTTTTAGTGGTTTTACTCCGCTCACACCTATGAACACAAAAAGGGTAATGAGAACGGGTGCAAGTAATACAGCACCCGACCTGATTCTGGACCAGGGACGTAAATTGAGCTGCGACACCCATCCGGCAATCAGAATGGCCGAGAACGGCAGAGAAGGAAGTATGTAAGTCCAGAGCGTGTTGCCTGCCAGGGTAAAGAACAGCATTGGCGTTATCGCACAAAACAACAGATACAGCGTTGAGGCGTCTTGAACAGCACCAGTGAATATATCCTTTGTTTTGCCTCGCGCCGCCGCAAGGCCAAAGCCAACCAAGCCAATGATACCCCAGGGGAATGAAGCCCAAAGCCAGAATATCCAGATCATGCCCTTGGGCCGGTCATGGGCACTACCGTACAAATCGCCGGCCCACCCGGGGTCCAGAAACCGGCTAAAGTGTTCGCCAATGATGAAATAGTTGAGGAACCCTGGCGTTTTCAATTCAGCGAGCACGTACCATGGCACGGCAATCGCCAGTGTCAGAAGTGAGCCAAGAAGCCAGGGTAATTTTTTCAACGGCTGTAACCGCTGCCTGAAAATAGCAGCCCATAGCACCAGGGGGATAACGGTCAGTACAACAGCCAACGGTCCCTTTGACAACAAGCCGATAGCCAGGCCCACGAAAAACCACCAGCGCCAATAGTCAGACCGGCCCGAAAGCACGAACCACATGCTCACCAGAGAAAGGGTCGTTCCAAAAACCAGGAATGTATCCGTCATGACTGCGCCAGCACTGATATAAGTGAGTGCCATCGTGGAAAGCACAAGAGTAGACCATCGAGCGACCGCAGCACCGCGCGCATGATTTGCAAGGCACCACGTCAGCCATACGATTCCAATCGTGGCGAACCATGCCGGTAGCCGCAGAGAAAATTCAGACAGTCCAAATATTTTTATAGAGGCAGCCTGAGCCCAGAACGACAGTGGAGGTTTCCCCCAGAACGGAACGCCGGGTTCAAACCAGGGCGTTATCCAGTCCCCGGTTTCAGCCATTAAACGAGCGATTTCAGCGTATCGGGGCTCCGTTGTATCCACGAAGGGATACAGCGTCATTCCGATAAAGCGACTGAACAATACGGCAGCCAGTACCCAGAACCAGGGCTCAAATCGCTTTATCATTCTTGACGCCTCTGAAGTTGCTGATTTGGTCTCGGCTTGATACCTCTTTGTTCTCGACCACTTCTTCGGTCAGATACAGTGGTCGCTGTTTCGATTCGATGTAGGTTTTGCCCACATACTCACCAACGATACCAACGCTCACCAGTTGTATGCCGCCCAGAAAACTGATGAGGGCGATTAACGATGGGTAGCCGTCAGTCGGATCGCCGAGCATTATTGCCTTCGCTACAATCCAGACACCGAACAATCCACCAACGGAGGCGGCCAGCAAGCCGACAAGCGTTGCCCATCTGAGAGGTGACACTGAGAAGGAAGTCAGGCCTTCAAGGGCCAGGCCGACCAGGCCCGGGTAGTCCCACTTACTCTCGCCAGCCACTCTCAATGCCCGGTCGTATTCGATGATCGTCGTTGGCATACCAACCCAGGCAAAGAGTCCCTTCATGTAGCGGTTGCGCTCTCCTAACCGGAGAAGGGCATCAACTGCCCGCCTGCTCATCAATCGGAAATCACCCGTGTCGACCGGGATTTCAGTGCGACTGGTCTTATTCAGCAAGCGATAGAAAAGGTGCGCACTCCAGCGCTTGAGAAAACTCTCGCCTACACGTGATCGACGTTGCATCAGAACGACATCAAAGCCGGACTTCCAACTCTTGACCATCTCGGGAATGTATTCAGGTGGATCCTGAAGGTCCGCATCCAGAACGATCACCGCATCCCCCTTGGCATGCTCCAGCCCTGCTGTTACCGCTGCCTCTTTGCCAAAGTTGCGGCTTAGCTTGACGAGACGGATGCTCGATTTCCTTTTAATGAAAGTCCTAACAAATTCGGCACTGCCATCCTCGCTACCATCGTCCACAACCACGATCTCCGAGCGAATATCGAGGCTCGCAAGGATCGGCAATACATGCTCAAAGAATAGGGGAAGCATCGAACGCTCATTGAACACCGGAACCACCAGGGAAAGCAGCTCTGATTCATTCGGCGCACGGGAAGTCTCAAGAGGTTTGTTCATGAAACACCAGCCTTTGGTAGACAACATAGTTAAATACAGCGACAGCCGCAGTGGTTAGAAGCTGAGCAGGCACAACAGAGATTTCAAACAGTTGATGCAGGACTAAAAAGATCAGAACGTTCAGGAGAGCTGCGAGTGAACAGGAAAAGGCATATCGCCAGATGGCCTGGATGTGTGGGCGTGCGTTTGGAAAGGCCAAAGTTCGCTGCAACCAGTAGTTGGTAACCGCTCCTACAACGCTTCCAGAAAAGGTGGCTGCTACGGGGGCCATGCCAAGCAGAACCAGGCCGGACATGGCCGCCCAATGGAAAAGGGTTGCCATTCCTCCGGCGGCAATAAATCCACTTATTCTTTTAAAGGGAACCTTCTTCATCCTGGCCGACACACCCGTGGCTATAACCATCGTGCCCGATGTTTCAACAACAATTCCGGAAATGGTGAACATTGACTCTTCAGAAACATCGGGCACCAGAATCTGGACACACCTGCATAGAAATGTCTATCGCTCATAGGTTGCCCCTAAAACCATGTATATACAGCTTCTTGCGTTCGTGACTCGACTATTGATCCTACCAGGTGCAACTGAAATCAAACTGAAAAGTCGACCGGTAACCCCCCATTTTTAACGGGTTGCTGTTTTTCTGGGGAGTTGCCGTTACTGGTACAATCCATGGCAGACTGGCGAAACTTTCCCACCACGAAAAACGGCGCTTACAAATGAAAATTCTGATTGTTGAAGACAATGCTGTACTTGCCAAAAAAATATCGGACTGGCTTGCGCAGGCGCACTACACAGTAGATATCGCCAAAACCGGCAAAGAAGCGGACTCGTTGATTGAAACAAGCTCCTACCAGGCCGTTATTCTCGATATCGGACTGCCCGATGAAAATGGACTGTCTTTAATGCAAAGATGGAGAAAAAACGGGAAAAAAGAGGCCATCCTTATTCTGACCGCACGCTCCAACTGGACTGAGAGAGTAGAAGGGTTGAACGCGGGTGCCGACGATTACCTTCCCAAACCGTTTGAGTTTGATGAACTGAAAGCCCGGCTCAATGCAATTATCCGAAGGAAGGATGGCAGAACAACAGATCAAATCAGTGTCGACGGATTTCGTCTCAACGCCAGCTACCGAACGCTGACCACGCCCGACCAGAAAGAGTTCAGACTGACAGCCACTGAATTCCGCCTTTTGCAGTGTTTCCTGCGTTCACCAGACAGGGTATTTTCACAGGATGAACTGGTTGAAACCCTCTACAACATAGAAAGATGCCCCACCAGAAATGTTGTTCAGGTCTATATAGCCAGGCTCAGAAAAATAATAGGGGGCAATAAAATCAAGACTTTGCGTGGCCAGGGCTACTTCTTCGAAAAAGATCCTACTGGCTGAACGCCCGAACGAACCAGGTCAACATATGCCAGCTCCAAAGAGTATCCGAAGAACAGCCATTCAGTATGGGGCTGTTTTCAGCCTCGTCTATTTCACCCTGATATTCTTTTCACATGCCTACGTGATAAAACAACTATCGGACGAGTCCAGGAAACAACACCTGAGTAAAGAGCTGGAAAACTTTCAGGCAATCATTGAAGCCGAGTCCCCGACAACTGACGACCTCAGGAACATGATCCATCAGTTTGAAATGCTTCTGGGGCATGCCATCATCATCGAAACGGCAGGCGGGAGCGTCCTGACGAGCAACAACTTTGACCTGAGCCAAATGCAGGGCGTTGTGGATAAGCCCGAGGGTTTTATTCACATAGCGCAGGGCGCGAACACGCTTTTTGGGCTTAGACGTACGTTCACTGCTACTGGAAAGCTGGCCTCAATCACCGTTCTTGAAACCGAGGGGGCGCTCTCTGAACGACCGCTGAAGGCCCACCTGACATTGCTCGGTGCCTCGGCCGTTCTTCTGGCGATACTGCTGGCTCTGATTGGAACCACCACACATCTGACGTTAAAGCCCATCAGTAAGATAAAAGAGGACCTGAGACGGCTCCAATCCGGGAAACAAAGTCGTCTGAACCCTCACGTGCCGGAAGAGTTTCGTCCGCTGATCCGGCAGCTCAATGATTTGCTCGAGCTGTCAAACCGGCGGCTGGACCGCCACCGCCGCCTGAACTCCGACCTCTCTCACCTGGTCAAAACCTCTATTTCTGCCAATCTTGCCATTTTGTCGGATATCGATACCTTGCCTCCGTCCCGGGAGGATGTTGTGTTTATGGCCTCTAACTTGCGGGAGCTTGACAAATCCCTGAAATACCGGATGAGCAAAGCAGACATATCAGGCAGACAGATGGGACGGACGTGCATGCCGGTTGAAATCACGGCAAGTGTCATCACCGTTATGGAAAAAATCTTCCCTGACACGGTTTTTCGCCTCCACACCAACTTACCTGAAAACTTCAGCTGGCCAATGGAGCGACAGGATCTTTCAGAGCTACTTGGCAATTTACTCGAAAATGGCGGGAAGTGGT
>NZ_LVIA01000058.1:0-8314 GCF_001596805.1 Halomonas sp. KX33721
GAATCAAGATTTGGGTGATGCCAATCATACTCATTGCTAGGTCACAAAAAGTGTAACGCCAAGAAAAGCTCGCATGGATAGTCGCCTGTTTGTTTATTAGTTAGTTTTGTTTACTCTTATTTATGTTGATTGCACCACTTAAGCCTAAYCAAAATAGTAATTTGGTGTTGTTCGCGTGTTAAATTAGGTTTTGATTAATGGCTTTTATTAACGGCCTGAGTGCGGTCTTTTACGTCTAATTTGGCAAGAATTTGTGACACATGATTACGAATAGTCCCCTCAGAGTTATCTAATTTTTTGGCAATCACTTTGTTTGGCATACCTAAAGACAAACACTGCAATACGGTTTGTTCTTTGTCCGTTAAGCAGAGCTGAGGGCTTAGTTGCTTTTTGAGTAAAAAATCAGTCACCGCACTTTGCAATACTCGCTCACCTGCAACGACCTGCTTGATAGCGCTAATGAGCTCTTCAAGTTCAATGTTTTTAAGCACATACCCACGAGCACCTAGATTAAGGGCTTTGACTAATACATCACAATCTTCAAATGTGGTGATGATCAGCACAGAGGTTTTATCACCCTTTTCACGCATTTTTTGCAGCACGCCGAGCCCATCTAAATTCGGCATTCTCATATCGAGTAAAGCAATGTCAAAACTATGCTCAGCTAATAGTGTAAGCGCTTGCAAGCCATCTTCAGCTTGGGCTTCGATATTAATGGCGCTATCGAGGTTAAGTAAATTAGCGAGGCCTAAACGAACTAATGTCTGATCTTCAACTAGTAGGCACTTTATCATGGCTTTTTTCTTCTAAATTTAGTGGTAGTGTCATGGTATTGATCAATGTTTCTTGCTCAAGGTGTTGTGAAAATTCACCGCCAAATTGTGCCATTCGCTCATTTAGTCCTGCTAATCCGTTCCCTTGTTTTGGTAAATGGGTCTCTGCTTGATTGTGATACGCTTTTGCAACTAACAGCGGCTGTTCGCCAACGAGGGTGACATTTACATGCAAAGTAAAATGGTTTGCTTGGGTATGTTTAAGGGTGTTGCTGATCATCTCTTGGGTAAACCGCAATACACAAAGGGCGTAGTCTTGAGGGAGCTGCTCTGTCTCCTTACTTAGTTGGAGATCACAGTGTAAATTAGGTGTTAGTTCGCAAATGGCCTCAAGAGCTTGCTTAAGTATCGTTTTGTCATTGCGTTGAGTGGAAACGATTTCGCGCACCTCAGCCAATACTTCTTGGCTAAGTTGGTGGCAAAGAGAGAGGGTTTCAACGGTGGCTTCATTTGCTGCTCTTTTAGCAAAATCTAAATTAATGCTGAGCGCGGTAAGCTTATGACCGAGTGAGTCATGGAGCTCGCGTGATATATTTTGTCGCTCTTGCACTGCATGCATAACCCCGATCATGTGTTGGGTGGCTTTTAACTCTTTGTAGTTTTGGCGGGATTGGTAATGTGTATTTAAACTTTCGACAATACGCCGGCTAACAAACCAATTCATCAAGCAAAAGAAAAACCAAATTGTAAACGTGATCCAAGGAATGCCATTTTCCCAGCGCGCATAATGCGTTAAACCATACACCAGCATGGCGGCCACAACACAAGCCAGTATCTTAGGAAGCGAAAAATGAGGACTAAAAACCGCGGTAAACATCACTAGGTGGATAAAAACTAAGGATGTTGAACTCAGTTGTATCATTGCCAAAATAAGCAGGAAATAGCCAAGTGCTACGCCGTGAACAAATTTGTTAGGCTGTTTTAACACATACAGCAAAATAGCTAAAATGGAACCACTTACTATGATTTGCAAATATAGCGCTAATTCTGAGTTGGCATAATAGGCACACGCCAATGTCACCCCAAGCCACGATGCCAATGTTGAGAAATGCCAATCGGTTGTATGTCGTATAGTTGATTCCATTACTGTGGCCATATTTTTTTAGCAATTATTGCAGAACTCGCGTTGTAAAAACAGTGACATCTGTCATAGCTCGGGCTATGAGCTTTGTGACTAGTGTCATGAAACCTCATTCATTTATGCTTTATTAATAAAAGTTAGTTGGGCACATTAATGAATAAAGACAGTCGATTACACTACATTGATAATTTACGCAGCCTCGCGCTATTGCTCGGCATCGTATTTCATGCCGCTTTAGCCTACAGTCCGTTCTTTAGCAATATTTGGTTTACGGCAGACCCAAGCACACATGGTCTATTTGATTATATTACGCATACGCTGCACTTATTTCGGATGCCATTATTTTTTATTATTGCAGGATTTTGCAGTGCACTTTTAATAGATAAATCGAGCAGCGCACGCTTTTTACATCATCGCAGTAAACATATTCTACTGCCTTTTATTGTTTTTTTACCGTTAAGCTTTGCCGTTTACTACCATGCCTTGAGTTTTGGAGCCGGTATAGCTAATCCATTACCGCCGATCTTTGCTGTGTTTAAAGTTATTAAAGAGCCTGTTGTTAGCACTATGCACTTATGGTTTTTGTGGAACTTATTCCAGTTTTGCTTAATTCACTGGTTGTTGAAAACAACTGACTTATTAGGCAATAAATTCGATGCGCTTAGCGTCCACCCTTTATTTATGTGGGTTGTACTTCCCATCGTGTTAACGTTTTCATTAATGGGGCAATCTATTCCATTTCCTGCTCCTGATAAACTCACGCCACAGTTATGGTCGTATGGTTTTTACGGCAGTTTTTATTGGTTAGGAGTGGGACTTTATAAAAAACAGCTGCTCATTTGGTCATATCATAAGTACTTATGGCTTCTTATTTTGGGTGTTGCAATATCACTGACTGGTTACTTTTCTTTATTACCAGCCGCACCAAGCTTAGATGAAGTGATTGCCGCCGCAACAACAGGTTATTTTGCCGCAGCGGGAGAGCTACATGTATTGCATGTTTTATCACAAGGACTGAGTGTTATTTTGTTAACCGCCATAACGTTTTTACTTGGGCATCGTTTTTTAAATCACCAAAGTAAGCTCAGCCGCAGCATTTCAAATGCGTCGTATTGGGTTTACTTGATACATGTGCCGGTATTGATTTATATTCAGATTCCATTGATTAATACTAATTGGCCAGTTTTAGTAAAGTTTATAGTTAGCGTGGTGGTTACATTACTTATAGGTCAAATAAGTTATTTATTATTTGTTAAAAATACGTGGTTGGGCGCACTACTTAACGGTAGGCGAACCAAGAAAAGGTAATACAGTCAGCTTAAATGTCGTCACTTGGTAATGACTTAAAAGTGACAAAACTGACACATTAATAGCTACATAAGGGAATATTATTATGCAAGCAATAACAATCAAATCGACTACCGCCACGATTCAACAAGGGGCGATTAAAGCCGATGGCAAATTTTGGCTAACCAACACTGATATTCATTTTGCACCGTTTAATGCACAATTTGGGTTAGGGTCTTATACGTTTTCACGGCGTGAAATTGTAAAAGTGAGTAAGTGCACTGGTAAAGTTGCGGGTATTTTGCCTTATACACATGATGCAATTGAACTCGTATTAAAAGATGGCAATAAATATCAATTCATTGTGTCAAACGCAGATGAATGGATTAAATTGCTTACTCATAGTGCATAGCGCAATTGCTGGTAATTCATCAAAATAGCTATTGTTTTAATGTACCTAATAATGCACGATAAAAATATGACGCTATTTTAATTTGGTACTCAGTGAAGTACATGGATTTAATAAATACGCTTTTGCTTAAGCTCGGACTGGATAAAAAAGCTCATCCACTCATCGTGTTAGGGAAAAACTATCAAACAACAATAACGCGGTAGTTAAGCCACTTGAGTTATATTGTTTTTCGCCTGATGCGTATTTCGACGATATAACCCCTGTTAACGCATTGGTGAGAGCGCTGAGTAGTGCAAATGCCGTTGTTTGGGTTCATAATCGCTCTGAGCCTTTGCTTGTGTTGCCACTATTACAAAAGCTCGTGCCCATTCGTTTTGAAAAAGCCAACAAGGATCAAATCTTGACTTCAGACATCAAAACTTTTGATTGACTGCTTCGCTCAAAGCCGACCTATAGAGTATTTGCGTTAACTCATAAAGGGGCAAAAATGTGCCAGCTCAGAGCCGAATGACAGCTCTGTGCCATAAGTGGACAGTGCTAACGCTTTGCTAATTGGCTGCCGCAGCGCAGCGTAGGCAGTCCAGTGGAGGCCATGCTGTTTGTGGCCGGAACGAAATTAAGCAACTTGTTATGTTGAAACATGCTTGATAAGCCCCTTAGCTACGAAATAAAAAACAAAGCAGACAAATAACAGCCCAAGGAAACGAATTGCTTTTGGTGCGTCTTTCTTAATTTTCACCTGAACGGCGATGCCAAACTCATCACCGATGAGCCACAAAAATATCTTGTGTAAACTCCATAAAACCATAAATACGTAAACACTGAGGAGCCCATAAAATTCAACATCGGCTACCATCAACGTGATCGTAATGATTAATGCAGCTACTAATACCCCAAAACTGATTGTCTTAATACGAGCGATCAATATGCTGCTCCAACATAACGCCCCAATATGCCGACGAAAAGAGCGCAGCGAGTTGAGGTCGGAATAATTGGTTTGTTAGCTTTGTATATCAATTTCAACAACTTGAGCCTCTTTAAATATACTTTTAGCTTTTTCAAACACAGTATCTTTATTAGCTGGATGCACCGTAATATCGATTGCGTTATCCGATAATGTAAAAAGTGTAAGACAACCCGCTTTTTGGATTTTTGCTATATCCGACTTTTTTACCAATCGTCCTTTGGTGTTATAAAAACGAGAGTAAGAATTTGTTCTTACCTGCACGTTTGCACCTAGGTCGTTAAACGTTCTTTCTGCTTTGTCCAAAAAGTTGATGGGAATCATTGATTCCAACTTTATAACCAAAACAAAGAATAATACTGAGGCGATAACTAATATTAAAATGTCAATAAAGCCTCCGCAAAGCTAACGCCCGCCACACGGGCGAGCAACTTGTTGCGAGTCCAGCGCCGCAGGCGCGATGTGCTGGCGCTTGTTATGTGCGTACATGCTACAGAACATGAACATCGTTGATTGTTGCAGCATAATTGTTGTTCCCAATTGGTACAAACTCAAATTCAACAGTTAGGTCGGTTATCTCGCCATTGGCGGGTAAATAAAAGCCGAAGATCAATGAGCCTGAATCGGTTTCTAAAAACTCAGGGTAACAATTCGCTATATTTTCGTTTTGAAAACTCACAGGGGCATCGCTACCAAAGTAATCATGCACAGCGTCTTTGAGTTCAGATTCTGCCCATACAACACCATAGTTATTGTTTATATCAATGAGCTTTTCTGCGTCTTCAAATTGATTTGTGGCTAATAAGCTCAGCCAATGCTGACAATAACTTTTAAGTTGATTCTCTTTATCTTCACTGGTGATTGAGAGCATGAGATACCTTAGAGCACATAACGCCTGCAGTTGCGGCGGGTGCGGAGCGCAGCGTAGCACACGTCCGACAACCTGCACTTGTTAAGCATTTTGCGACTTACCAGCAATTACTCCGAATTCACCGAGTATTCTTTGCTCTAGAATTCTAGTTACTGCTTCAAATGATGAGTTCGTATCGATAGCTTCTCTTTGATCGACTAGTTCATATTCAAATGGCAACTCTATCGCCATTTTTGAGGCATAAAACTGACCTAGCTGAAGGCGCCAAGGATAAGATGTGTACTCTGGAGTATAAACATGAAACAAAATCACCTTTTCATAAGCTTGATACTGGCTTAAGAGCCAATATTTTCCAACATTTGTATCAGGGTGAGTTTGTTTTACCTCCACTTCCAAGGCTATAACAACATTCCCATCAGTTAGCAGCCCATCAGCACGAAATCCATTTGAAGGAAAGCCAGGGATTGCTTGAAAACCATTAGTGAACGACAACTTTTCGCTAGCAAACTGTTTCATCCAGTCTGCCAACCTCGATTCATATTTTAGCCACGGTGACTTCACTGGACATGGTTCCTCGTATGCTTAACGCCCAAATTTAGCGCGGAAAGCCGCGCAGCGGGTTGACGTCGCAGCCAGCGCTTTTTGCTGGCGATAAAATTTGATTGTTATGTGTCTGCTGATTCATTAAACAATATCCTGTTTGAAAACGGATCTGTTACGGTAAAACACCTTGCACCCCAAGGGGCATCTTCAATGCTTGGTTTGTTGTATTTGTAAGGCTTTGCAGTAACTTGTGCGAAAAGTTGATCAAGATTGCTTACATTAACGAAGACCTTGCTGCCCGGTGTGCAGTCACCAGAGTGTTCACTCAGATGTAAAACAAAATCGCCAAGCGAAACTTGCATGTAAATTGGGTAACCATCCTCAAAACGATGCTCCCAATCTAGTTCCATACCGAGAAAGCCAAGGTAAAACTCTTTTGCTTTATCTTCATCGAAAATCCGCATTATTGGGATCGTCTGAAACTCCATGCCATCTACTCCATTACACATAACAATTTAATAGTGCGCTCATCGCGCATATTTCTGCCGACGCTACGCTCATTTTTCTACATTATATAGTTTTAACAAATAACCTAAGGTATTACTATCACTAAGTTTTCTAAAACTTTAAAGAAAAGTTAAATAGAACAATATGCGCTCGGCGCTCATTTTCATGAATATATGCGCAAAGAGCAGTTTAACCAATCTATTAACGACGATATTTAGCCAGTATCAATGACCGATTATCGCTCAAAGCCGACCTATAGAGTAATTACGTTAACACGTCTTGGGGCAAAACCAATTTGCAAAATATGCAATTTGCTAACTCGAAAAGGGGCAGAAACGAGTTACGACTGCTGGCACTAAGCCGAACTTCGGCAAAGAGCGAAAATCAGTCTCTCCAGCTTTTCTGATATTTGTGCTCTTTCGCACGGCAACTGTCAATAGTAAGGGACTGAGAATATTAACTAATTCAAGTAGTGTTTTCTGATAAACTAAGATGAACGTATGGGCAAGGCTTTTAACGAAAATAGTATGTCGAATCCTCACAAATCCTTTTTTGAGACCGAAATAGATAGGTTATATAAAAATGGGCCTTTCAGTTCCAAAATGTACGTACAAGTAAGACAGTCCAAAGCCTTTATGGAAAAATTCTATATGAAAAAAATAGAATTGGATGATATGGCAAAGGCAGCTTTCTTATCTCGATTTCACTATGTTAGAGTATTTCGACGTATGTATGGCTTAACGCCAAGGGCATACTTGAGAGATATTAGGATATCAAAAGCAAAAGAACTTTTAAAAAATGGCGAGGCAATTACAACAGTCTGTTTTGAAGTTGGTTACGACAGCCTATCAACATTCTCTTCGGTTTTTAAGAAGTGCGCTGGTTGCACTCCCAAAGAGTATCAACTAAGAAACAAAGCAATCTAGAATAAGTTTTTTTCATGAATTAAGTTAATCTGAATATATTCTATTAATTCAGGTTAAGGTATCAAATATGTTAAAAATTTACGTAACTAGTGTTCCCGTTGACGATCAAGACAAAGCTTTAAATTTCTATACAAAAATTTTGGGTTTCATAAAGAAAAACGAGGTTCCATTAGGGGAGTATAAGTGGCTAACCGTTGTATCTCCTGACGAGCAATCTGGTGTTGAACTTTTATTAGAGCCTATGGCATTTGAACCCGCAAAATTGTACCAACAATCTCTTAAAGAAGCAGGTATACCTTGGACTTCATTTGCAGTCGATGATGTTGAAAGAGAATTCGAGAGGTTAAAAGTATTAGGTGTCGAATTTTCCATCCCTCCAAAAGAAGCTGGAACAGTGAAAATAGCTGTACTAGACGACACTTGTGGAAATTACATTCAGTTAATGCAGCAATTGTAATTGGTTAAAAACAACCATATAAGACACTCTCTTATATGGTTGTAATCTTCAGCACAAATATAACTAGCTAATGTCCGTTATTGGCACTTCTGCGACTGTCAGATTTGATTAAGTCCTAACAGTCAAAAAGTTAAGGCTTATTCAAAAAAGACTGTGTGATGATGTAGTTATATAATCGGACTTTGAAAGATCTATTCAGTGGTGCTAATGATGACGAGTTACGTGCCAACCATGACGAGTTACGTGCCAACCATGACGGGTTACGTGCCAACCATGACGGGTTACGTGCCAACCGTGACGAGTTATGTGCCAACCATGACGAGTTATGTGCCAACCATGACACGCTAGTATTTTGCTTTTTGGGTTTTTTTTATTAAAAAACCTAATGAGTTTATTCACTACATTACTTTTATTTATAATTTTATAATTATTT
>NZ_LVIA01000006.1:0-41005 GCF_001596805.1 Halomonas sp. KX33721
TGCTGGAATCACTACCGCTGAATGTTCGCACCTGGGACTGCCCAGATTGCGGTACTCAGGGCATCGACCGCGACGTGAATGCGGCCCGCAACATTCTGCAAGCAGGCACCGCGCTATTAGCCGGTGCAGATGGTTGAAAGATCATACCGAGGGGCACTCGGGAATGTACGCCTGTGGAGTTTGTGTAAGACCAGCAGTGCCAAGGCATTGAAGGCAACGAACATCGAAGCAGGAACCAGGAAGGTAACGACCTGGGAATCCCCTTCCTTTCCGCTGCAAGGCGGCAGCGCAAGCTGAGGGAGGGGAGGATGTCAACGGTAATACCGATATTCAATTCGCCTTTGATAGTGTGATGCAGCGCGTTAACGTCACTTTTAAAGGTCTCCAGCGCCGTAAGCAGCGTTAGCCCTGCCTGATAAATCTCTTTCCCCTCTTCTGTTAGGCTGAATCCGCCGCGTCCTCGCTGACATAGGGAAAACCCCAGACGCCCCTCCAGGTCGTTCATATGCTGGCTAATGGCCGAGCGACTAATCCCCAAGGTGGTTTCCGCAGCGGTAAAACCGCCGCACTCAACGACCGTCTTAAAAATGCGGATCAGGCGTATTTCGTAGTCGCTCATTTGGCCTAGTGATGCCATAACTGTCTCTTGATCAGGAAAAAAGAGGGGGGTGCTGCATTGCGTTTAACAAAAAAATTGATATACATCAAAAAAAGCGAAGCGTCACTATCCTGGCATTGCGCCCATAGAGTCGCGGTGGTGTATCTTCCACTGTTATCCATGCCATCGCAAAGGACAAGCTACTCTTGGGTAGCCAGCAAGCGCTAGGATTGCACTATCAGCAGGTGTTGGCCCCCCCCCACGTTGGCAAACACCTTTGACACCATCTTTCATCAAGTTCAGCAAACCCGTCAGGTGGCGACGTTTGAATACCCGCTGATGCTAGGCCAACAGCAACGTTACTTTCATGCCACTGTTAGCCCCTTGGCAAGCAAAACAAAATACTTTGAAGGAGTGCTTTCTGTGACCCGCGATATTACCGACGCGAAGCAAGCCGAGGTTGAACTGCAAATCGCCGCTGCGGCATTCCAGGCGCATTTAGGCATTATGGTGACCGATGCGCGGGGCAATATCCTGAAGGTTAATGATACTTTTAAGCGTATTACCGGTTACAGCGATGAGGAGATGATTGGCAGAAATCCGCGCATGTTCAGCTCTGGACACCATAATGCCACGTTCTATCGGCGACTTTGGAACAGCGTTGCAGAAACGGGTAGCTGGGAAGGGGAAATTTGGAATCAGCGTAAAAACGGCGAGCTGTTCCCTGAGTGGCTGACGATTAGTGCAGTGTATGATGCCGACGGTAACCTCACGAACTACGTTGCCACGATGAGTGATATCAGTGAGCGCAAGGCGGCCGAGCAGGAGATCCACCAGCTTGCTTTTTATGACCCCATTACGGGTTTCGCTAACCGGCGGCTGTTTATTGACCGTATTGGCACAGCGCTAAAAGAGCTGAACCGCCATCAGCGCTGCGGCGCGTTAATCCTGATCGATATTAATAACTTTAATCATGTTAACGATACCCTAGGCCACCATGCGGGCGACCAGCTGTTGCAAAGTATATCCCGGCGCTTTGGGCGAATGCTGCGAGATACCGACACCTTGGCAAGGTTGGGAAGCGACGAGTTTGCGGTGCTGATTGAAGGGATTGATGGTAGCCCACGGCAAACTCAGCAACTGGCTAAACATATCGCGTATAAGCTGCTGGTGGCGCTGGATGAGCCGATCAGCGTGGGGGAGGAGAGTGCGTTAGTCACCGCTAGCGTAGGTATTACGATCATCGCAGATAGCCAGCGCAGCGCAGACGACTATCTTCAACAGGGAGATATGGCACTTTCTCAAGCGAAAGCCAGCGGCCGACGAGCAGTGCGCTTTTTTGACCCTTCCATGCAGGCAAAACTGCTAGCTAAGGTAAAACTAGAGTCGGAGCTTCGCCAAGCGCTTGAGCATCAGCAATGGCGGCTGCATTACCAACCTCAGGTTGATCGTCGGGGTAGATTAATAGGCGTTGAAGCCCTACTGCGCTGGCAGCACCCTGAGCGTGGGTTAGTCTCGCCGGGCGAGTTTATACCGCTGCTAGAGAGCACAGGGCTGATTAATGATGTCGGGGAGTGGGTGCTGGAAGAGGCTTGCCAGCAGTTAGCCCAGTGGGCAGGTTCGCCGCTGCTGGATAGGCTCACGATTTCGGTGAACATCAGCCCATTACAATTCCGCGAGAACAACTTTCTACAGCGGGTCGAGCAGGTATTTCAGCGTACTCAAGCGCCGCTAGAGCAGCTGAAATTAGAAGTCACTGAAACGCTGTTTGTAGAGGCGCGTGACGATGCACGCGATAAAATGCTCAGTCTAAAAGCCTTGGGCGTTCGTTTCTCGCTGGACGACTTCGGCACCGGCTACTCGTCGCTGGCTTACTTGGCCCAACTGCCGTTGGACCAGCTGAAAATTGACCAATCCTTTGTGCAGCAAGTGCTAGAGAGCAAAGCAAACGCGGCGATTGTGGAAAGTACCATTGCCCTGGCGAAGAGCTTAAGCCTGGATGTGATTGCCGAGGGGGTGGAAGTGGAAGCGCAGCAGGCGTGGCTGATGGCCCATGGCTGTCACGCCTTTCAGGGCTATCTGTTCGGGCGGCCGGTGTCCGTTAATGACATTGAAGCAGCCGTGCTAGCTCAGTCCTACACGTGAGGCATGCAGCTTGATGAGTAATGCCGCGATCAGCGCGGCGTGCTCAAAGCTCTCGGGGGTAATCACCTCAAGCCGCGAGTCTTGCCGCCAAGCGCTGCTGACAACGCTTAGGGCGCCATCCGCGCGGTTGAACCGTTTCCAGCCGTCAGCGGTGTGGAACACTCCCTTTACCCGCGCCGTCGCGGGCAGCTCGCCAACACAGTGGGCGAGATGGTCTAGGTCGAAGCGCTCGGTAGGGTGCCAGCGCAGGCCTGTGCTGGTGTAACCCAGGGCAGTGGCGGTTTGCTGTTGGGGCTGGCCAGCAGGGGGCGGAAAATCGGAAAAAAGCCCCCTCTAGGCTAGGGCCGGCTGCCAGAGCCTGATGCTCGGCAGGCATCGCAGGCTGATCTTGTTGGCGCGCCTGGCCGCTGTCCAAGATGAGCGACACCGGCAGCACCCCTTCCTCAACGGTGTACACCCATTTACGGGCCGGCCAGAGCGTGCCGATAAACTGCTGCGCTTGTTGATGCTGGGCGCTGCTTGCCTGCTCGCCCATGGTGATAGCGATGGCGTCAGCCATATTTAGCTGGTCCTGAAACGTGTCGTGCTCACGCACGCGGGCTTCATCCAATCGGCGTGGGTCAAGCGTGGCGATGATATCCTGCACCGTCACCACGTCTTGAAACGCCTCGCCGCGCAGTAAATCTAATAACCCCGCCGGATGACCAAGGCCCGATGGCTCGATAATCACCCGGTCGGGCTTGCTGCGCGCTAATAAATTGACCAGCGCCGCCTGGAGCACGAACGCTAGCTGGCAGCATAGGCAGCCGCCGGGCAACCCTTTCACTACCACATCATCGCGCGCATCAAACATCGCCTGATCAATGCCGATCTGACCAAATTCGTTGACCAAAATCGCCCACTTCTCATCCACAGGCTTTTGTTCGATCAGGCTGTGGATAAGCGTGGTTTTGCCGCTACCTAAAAAGCCGGTGACGATGTGAACGGGAACGCGTGAAGCGGCTGCCAACGGTTAACCTCCGGTCATGTTCATAAAACGCACCACCTGCACGTCGCCATCGGTGGTGAAGTGGTGGCGTTCGGGCTTGAGCGGCAGCGCATTGATAATGGCGGTTTTGAGCGCCTGCATGTCGCCAGGGTGGCGGCGCAGTACGGCGCGCAGGTCCACTGAGTGCTCATTCCCTAGGCAGAGCAGCAGGCGACCTTCTACGGTGACCCGTACTCGGTTGCAGCTATCGCAGAAATTATGGCTATGGGGTGAGATAAAGCCCACCCGACTGTCGCTATCGGCCATTTTGAAGTAGCGCGACGGCCCTGGTGTGCTCTCCGTCGTGGGCGTCAGCGGGTAGCGTGTTTCGATCAATGCCTGAACGTCGTCGCTGGAGTAGAAGGTCTCTGCCCGGGAGTGGTCCGACACATCGCCCAGCGGCATCTCCTCGATAAAGCTAATATCGAGGCCCTCCTGACGGGCAAAGGTCACCAAGTCGAGCACTTCGTCTTCGTTGCGCCCCTTCAAGATCACCGCGTTTAGCTTGATACGCTTGAAGCCCGCCTCTTTGGCGGCGTGAATGCCGTCGATCACCTTGGCTAAGTCGCCGGTGCGCGTCAGCTGCTTAAAGCGCTCGGGGTCGAGAGAGTCGAGGCTGATATTGAGCCTACGCAGGCCGCCGTCATACAGCCGCTTGGCGTGCTTGCGCAGGCTGGCGCCGTTGGTGGTCATGGTGAAATCGTCCAGCCCCGGTAGGGCGCCAATCTCGTCCACCAGTTGCTCAATCCCTTTGCGCACTAGCGGTTCGCCGCCGGTTAGGCGGATCTTCTCGACGCCAAGCTCGGTGAAGGCGCGCGCCACCATGGCGAGCTCTTCCAGCGTGAGCACCTGCGCACGGGGAAGAAATGTCATCTCCTCGCTCATGCAGTACACGCAGCGGAAGTCGCAGCGGTCGGTCACCGAAATGCGCACGTAGCGCACTCGGCGGCCAAAATCGTCAATCAGTTGTTCGGTCATTGCCAGCTCGTTATCGGTTGAATGCAGACCGCCTCGCCTGGCTGTGCGTCTGCCTGGTCATCGCCAAGTTCAATTAAGCAGTTGGCCATCACCATGGAAGTCAAAATACCCGAGCCCTGGGCACCTGTGCTGCGCACATGTAGCACGCCCTGCTCATCACAAGTATAAATGCCACGCAGAAAGTCGGTGCGCTTCAGGCGGCTTTTTAGCGGTGTTTGGACAATCGCTGTGAGTCGTAAGGGCGGAGAAGGCAGCTGCCCCTGCAGCCGTTGCAAAAGCGGCACCACAAACTGGCTGAAAGTAACCATCACCGCCACCGGATTACCGGGTAGCCCCACAAACGGTGTGCGGGAGTCGCTCAGTTGGCCGCAGGCCATCGGGCGGCCAGGACGTAGCGCCACCCGCCAAAAGGCCAGCCGTCCGAGCTTTTCCAGCGCAGCGCGGGTGTAGTCCGCGTGGCCCACGGACACGCCGCCGCTGGTAATCACAAGGTCACACTGCGCCGCTGCTTCCGCAAGCGCTTGCTCAATAGCGCGCGGGTCGTCGGGCAGAATACCTAAATCCACCACTTCGGCCCCTTGCTCGCTAAGCATGCCGATCAGGGTGAAGCGATTGGTGTCGTAAATTCCGGCGCTGGGGAGTGGCTCTCCCGGCGGCGTGACTTCGTTGCCGGTGGAGAAGATCGCTACCTTTGGACGCTGATAGACGTCGATGGTGGCATGGCCTAATGAAGCAATCAGCCCCATGCTGGCAGCATCCAGCCGTGTGCCCGCCGTCAATGCAACGGCCCCTTTGGCAATATCCTCCCCGGCTTGGCGAACGTGCTGCCCAACACTGACCCGCTCTGGCGCATCGATAGTGACGCTGTCGTCGCCCTCAATGAGCTGCTCACGCATAATCACCGTATCGGTGCCGCTGGGCAGCGGCGCGCCGGTGGTGATGCGTACGCACTGGCCAGAGGGCACCTCACCCTCAAACGCTTGCCCGGCGAAGGCATCGCCCGCAACAGGCCATTGGGTTTGAAAGGGCGGCTGCTTTGGCCAGGATAAGGCAACGCCATCCATCGCCGCATTGGTATTCTGTGGCACGTTAATAGGCGCAGTGATATCAGTCGCCAGCCTGCGTCCGTAGGCGCTAGCTAGTGCCACCTGTTCTACCGCTACCGATTTCTCAACCAGCGTCATCAGCGCATCGCGGGCGGCATCGACGCTGAGCATCTGCTCGCCCAGTTCAAAACACGACAGGCTCATGGCGTCTCCTGGGAAGGCGTTGTCAGTGCCAGCTCCAAGCGGGCTTTCTCCTCTTCAGTATTGAGGTTGGCGAACGCTTCAGGGCAGTCAGACATATCCACCCGGCACCATGCGTGGCGCGCGTACCAGCGATCGATTTTACGCTCGCCTTCGGCCAGGGTGGCCGCTAAGTCGTCAGCCAGCGACGTACGTAGCAGCGCGACGACGGGGTGCAGGCGCTCGCCATCAAACGCCACGGCGATATCGTGCTCGACACCCTCGTGAGTAATACCTGCGACCATGCGCGCCACCAAATCGTGGGGCAGCGCAGGGGAGTCGCAGGGTGCGACCAGCAGCCACGGAGTTTGAGCCGCACGCAGGCCGCTGTAAATACCCATCAGCGGGCCTTTAAAGCCGCCTTCGGCATCTTCAATCACACGGTCGGCAAACAGCGCATACGCATCGCTATTACGGTTGGCGTTAATCACCAGCTCATGTACCTGGCCTTCGAAACGCTTGACGGTGTGTGCCACCAGCGGCAGTCCGGCAAATGGCTCTAGGCCCTTATCACGGCCACCCATGCGACGGCCTTCTCCGCCCGCGAGGATCATGCCAGTCAGTTCGTGCTTGGCGATCATATGCCTGCCTCCTTGGACGAGCGCGCGCTCGGCGGCTTGGGGGGAATCGCGTCCAGCGTCAAGCGGCCAGCGGCGTTAATGGCTTGGAAGCCTTTGCCCTTCGCTCGGGCAATCAGCATCACGCCGAAACGCTCGGCCAGCTCTACGCCTTTCTGTGTCACGCCTGAACGCGATACCAGTACGCTAATGCCCATTTGCGCGACTTTCAGCACCATTTCCGATGTTAGCCGGCCCGTGGTGTAGAAAATATCGGCGCTACGGCTATCGGCTTGGTTAAGCCACTGGCGACCCGCCAGTGTGTCCACGGCGTTGTGGCGGCCCACGTCTTCGACGAAATCCAGCACCTGAGCTTGGTGGCACAGCGCGCAGCCGTGTACCGCGCCCGCGCTGCGGTAGGTGTCGTTATAGGTGTTCAAATTGGTCAACAGTTGATAGAGCGTCGATTGGGCCAGCGGTGTCTCAGGCAGCGCTGTGAGAGAAGTTTGCTCCAACAGTTTACCAAACACCGTGCCCTGGCCGCAGCCCGTTGTGACGGTGCGCGTGCTAAGGCGCGCTTCCAAATCATCAGGCAGGTGGCGGGTAACGATCACCGCAGCCTCTACTTCCCAATCGACTTGAACCGCGGTTAAGTCCTCGGCGCTTCTTAATAGCCCCTGGTTGCGCAGGTAGCCTACCACTAGTGCCTCGGGGTCATCGCCTAGCGTCATCAGGGTGACAATTTCACGCTTGTTAAGATACACCGTAAGCGCACGCTCGGCGGCAATGGCCTGGGGGCGAGTGTCGCCGTAGGCATCCATGACATCAATGGTGGTCGTGGCCGGTAAGCGGGCTCGGCTTAACTGAAGGGCGGGCATCCGCAATCCTCACTGATACCAAAACGCTGTGTGGCTGACGCAAACACGGCGCACAAGATCATAATAGTTGAGTAAAATAGTCTGAGTTGACGATGATGGCGCTCAAAAGGCTTACTTGTCTACCCGTTCAAGGTCTAAGGTGGTGAAACCCATGAGTGATAATCTGCGCGCGCTGAGCGTTACCTTAGTGGCGGAGCCCAAGCAGGTGCGCAGTTTCACGCTGACCCAGTGGCGCATTGCAGAGCTAGTGCCGGGGGACCAAGGGGAGTGCGTACTCAACCTGCAGCTCTATATGACCGAGCGAGCCGCCTATCGATTTAACCTCACCGCGCCGACGCCGCGCCTGTTCGTGCGTGCCGGGTTCACCGGGCAAACCCCGAAGCCCGATGCCATCACCGCCAGCCAGGATGTAGCCGCAGGCTGGCTAGATGGCGAGCAGCAAGTGCTAGAAGCTGCGATGCCGATGGCGATTCAGGTGTGGATAGAGCACTATCTCGCGCGCCACGGTGAAGCGCCGATGGAAACCCGCAAGAAAAAACGCAAAGGGGCCGGGCGCAGTAAAGAGACCCCGACCAAGGAGCAGCCACAGTGAGCCGTTTGGAGCGCTGGTCGCGTAAAAAGCGCGGCATTGAACATGAGAGTGATGACAGTCAGCCGGTGGAGCCGATAGAGCCTCAGTTGGAAGTGGAGACGCACGCGCCTGAGTCTGACGGCATAGATGCCTCCTCCTCAGCGGTAGACGAGCAAGAGGCCGCAGCTCCGCCCCTGCCGGGCAGCCTGGACCACACGTTGCCCGACCCAGACGCCTTGCCTGCAGGCAGCGACTTCAGCGCCTTTATGGTGCCTGGCGTCAGTGCTGCGCTGCGCCGCCGTGCCCTGCGGAGGCTCTGGGCCACCGGTAACTACAATGTGCGCGATGGTTTGGATGATTACGACGCCGACTTCACTCAACAGTTAAAGCCCATGGCCAGCGAGCTAGCGGGCAAGCTGCGGCGTTGGGCCAATAAGGCGGAAGAGACCTTAGAGAAGCTGGAAGATTCGGCACAAAAAGACGCTGAATACAGCGAAAAAGTAGCGGCTGAAAGCC
Source organism: Halomonas sp. KX33721 (assembly GCF_001596805.1). NCBI lineage: Bacteria > Pseudomonadati > Pseudomonadota > Gammaproteobacteria > Oceanospirillales > Halomonadaceae > Halomonas > Halomonas sp. KX33721. The sequence goes on from NZ_LVIA01000006.1 coordinate 8,557, forward strand.
CGCCTGAGCAGGTGAGCGCTTGCACAAGTGATGACAGTTTTGTACAAAGTGCCTCGCCAGACGACCAGTCTGATTATCCTGATCACGCTCCAGGAGAGCGAAGAAAAGACAGTTAGCTTTTTGAATCAGTGGGTTATGGTAAGTATGGCGGGCTTGTGTTGACAGCGGTACGACCAAAGGAAGTGGCAAAAAAGCTGTTTTCGCCATACGCTGATACAAGAAGCTATGTCGTTATAACGCCGAAAGTCATCCGTGGTGAGATGACAAAATCTAATCTCTAATTATAACAAAAACGACCTCTTGACCGTGAGAATGCATGAACCAACGAATCCAACTGGCGTCGATTGACGACCAGCGCAACGTCGCCGCTCGTGAAGCGGTGCGTCGGCGTATCTCATGGCCGGTGAATTTAACGCCTGCCAACGTGACCTACCACAGCCGCGGTCATGTGCTGTTGCTCGGTAGTGCGCCGTCAGTGACTCAAGCGGCACGAGTGCTTCAGGGGCGAGGATTAGCGTCCCTCACGATGCTGACCACAGATGAGGCCGTTGATCTTCCCGTCGCCAGCGAGCCGCTGATCGCTCAAGTGCTGAGTGCGCATCAACAGTCACAGCTTAACATCGCGGGTCATTTGGGTGGTTTTCGTGCCACTCTGAGCCAAGACGATGGCGACTCTCTCAATCTTGCCCAAGCGCTGATTGAGCGGGACGTGTTTGACGTAGTGCTGGACCTTTCGGAGGGAGTACTTAACGTCGCTTCTTGGGAACTGCCCCCGCCGGGCTACCTGCGCCTCGCATGGGAGCGCCAGGAAGCTGAGCGTGCCGACGTGTTAGAGAGCGTGACGGAACTGGTCGGTGAGTTCGATAAACCGCGCTATTTCCAGGTCAATACCGATCTTTGCGCCCACTCTTCCAGTGGTAACGTCGGTTGCACTCGCTGCCTCGACGTCTGCCCGGCGGATGCGATTTCTAGCATCCAAGGCCGCATTGAGTCGCGCATTGAGATTGATCCTTTCCTTTGCCAAGGCGTAGGCAGTTGCACCAGTGCGTGCCCTACGGGTGCCATCGAGTTTCGCCTGCCGGAAACCCGCCGTCAGCAGGATACGTTAGCCACTTGGCTCACTGCTTATCGGGACGCCGGTGGCGAGGTGCCGGTGCTGCGCTTTATTACCCATGACTCGCTGGAAGCTGAGCGTGCTGCAGGCATTACCACGCCGGGTCACATCATTGATGCCCCCTTGGAAGAGCTGGGCGCGGCGGGCCACGACCAGTGGCTGACGGCGCTCGCCAGCGGCGCTTCTGAAGTGCGCATTCAGCTTCACGACGACATGCCGAATCGGCTCAGCGCATTTTTAGAGCATCAAATCACTCAGGCTCATAGTTTGCTGACTGCGCTAGGCCACGACGCCGCGCGTATTAAGCTACTGTCGGTAGATGCCGAGGGCGAGCGAGATGCGCTGCCCAGCCTAACACCGCTCACCGAGTCGCCATTGAGCTTTAATGAGCCTAATAAGCGTGCTCGCCTGAACGTTGTGCTGGTGCGGTTGGCTGAACTGGGGGCTCCCAGCGGTGAGCGTCACGCCATGCCTCAAGGGGCGGCTTACGGCGGCATTAATGTCGATAGCGCGGCCTGTACGCTGTGCCACGCCTGTGTCAGCAATTGTCCAACGCCTGCGCTTAAATCCGGCGGTAATACCCCCGCGCTTAGCTTCCTGGAAGCCGATTGTGTACAGTGCGGGCTCTGCGAACAGGCCTGCCCTGAAGACGCCATCACGCTGGAGCCAGGCTTCCTCGCGGCACCTGCGCGCGAAACGCGGCATATTTGCCACGAAGAGGCGGCTTTCGAATGTATTAGCTGCGGTAAGCCGTTTGCCACCGCCAGCACCGTTGCCACCATTAAAGCCAAGCTGGCCAACCACCCTTACTTTGCCGGTGATGCCATGACGCGCTTAGAAATGTGTGAAGACTGTCGGGTGAAAGACGTGTGGAAAACCATGGCTCGTGACCCTGAAGCGCAACTAAAGGTGTAAAGCAATGAGCGATGCAATGCCGACGCTAAGTGAAACCGATGCGCTGCGAATGGATATCTACCAGCTGTTTGCCAGTCTGCTGCGCCAAGCGCCGGACAGCGAGCTACTGGCGTGGCTAGAAAGCCTCGATATTGAGCAAGATGGTAGCCGCATTGCCGAATACTGGGCCGCGCTGTCAAAAGCGGCAGGCCAAAGCGATGTGGACAGCCTGAAGCGTGCGCATTTCCGCCACTTAGTAGGCGTCATTCAAGGCGACGTTGTGCCCTATGCATCCTGGTACCGCAACGGCGAGCTGATGGAAGCCGCGCTGGTCGCGCTGCGCCAAGATCTCCGTGCGCTAGGCTTTGAGCGCAGCGAGCATACCCGGGACCCAGAGGATCACTTGGCGGCGATGTGCGAAGTGATGGCCATGCTCATCGCCGCGCAAAGTAGTGAACAGTTCACCTTTTTCCAACAGCACCTTGCCCCCTGGGCTAGCCGCTGTTGGGATGACCTTGCAAAAGTAGACACCGCTTTCTATTCAGCGCTGGGGCAGTTGGGTAGTGCTTTTATGGAGAGCGAACAGGCACGTTTGAGCGATCAAGCGGCCTATCAACCGGTGCGCATAGTGGAGCCTGCTTCCTATGACGCCGGTGCAGCGCGCAAAGCCACACCGTGACGTGACCGTGCGCAGCGTTAAGCGAACAACAGGGCCTACGGGCCACGCATAAAAAAAGGGCATGAAAGAGGAGAACCCCATGCACCAGTCACATAACCCTGAGCGCCGCCGGTTTATGAAAACCGTTGGTTTAGGCACCGCCGCTGCGGGTGCAGCCGTTGCGGTAGGCCACGTCACGCTGGCACAGGCAGATGATAAAAGTCCGGTTGAGCGCGACAAGCAGGCGGTGAACTACCGCGAGACCGACCATATTCGTGCTTATTACGCCTCGCTGCGTGACTGACGGCGAACTGCCAGGAGATTTGCCATGCGTCTAACTCGCAAAACGAACACCCCCGCTACCACTGGGTTGGGTATTTCCCGTCGTCAGTTCCTAAAGCGCACGGGTGTGGCCACCGGTGGGGTGGCAGCGGCAGGCTTTATGGGCGCGCCGATGATGCAGCGCACCGAAGCGGCTGATAAAACGCCGGTACTCGACTCCCCGGTAGAAACGAAGCGCACCATCTGCTCCCACTGCTCGGTAGGCTGCGGTGTGTATGCCGAGGTTCAAGAGGGCATCTGGACCAAGCAAGAGCCCGCCTTCGACCACCCGATCAACCGTGGCGCTCACTGTGCCAAAGGTGCGTCGCTCCGCCAGCACGGCCACTCCACTCGCCGCCTGAAGTACCCGATGAAACTGGTCGCCGGTGAATGGCAGCGCCTGAGCTGGGACGACGCCGTCAATGAGATTGGCGACAAGCTGCTGGAACTGCGCGACGCCCACGGCCCCGACAGCGTTTACTGGCTGGGGTCGGCCAAGTTCAGTAACGAGCAGGCGTACCTGATGCGCAAGCTCGCCTCCATGTGGGGCACCAACAACACCGATCACCAGGCGCGTATTTGCCACTCCACCACTGTGGCGGGCGTTGCGAATACCTGGGGTTACGGAGCGATGACCAACTCGCTCAACGATATGCATAACAGCAAATCGATGCTCTTCATTGGCTCCAACCCCAGTGAAGCCCACCCGGTGGCCATGCAGCACATTTTGATCGCCAAGGAGCGCAACAACTGCGACATCATCGTCGCGGACCCGCGCTTTACCCGCACCGCTGCTAAAGCCAACAAGTACGTGCGCATTCGCCCCGGTTCTGACGTGGCCTACATCTGGGGCTTGCTGTGGCACATCTTCGAAAACGGCTGGGAAGACCGCGAATACATCAACCAGCGCGTGTACGGCATGGACGACGTGCGGGCCGAAGTCGCCCAGTTCCCACCCAGCGTCGTCGAAGACATTACCGGCGTGCCCGAAGCAGAGATGTTCGACGTGGCCAAGCGTCTGGCCGACAATCGTCCTGGCTGCGTGGTGTGGTGTATGGGCGGTACTCAGCACACCACCGGCAACAACAACACCCGCGCCTACTGCATCCTGGAGCTGGCACTGGGCAACATCGGCAAGTCTGGCGGCGGTGCCAACATCCTGCGTGGTCACGACAACGTACAGGGTGCCACCGATTTGGGCCTGGGGTCTGATTCACTGCCGGGCTACTACGGCTTAGCAGAAGGCGCTTGGCAGCACTGGGCCAATGTGTGGGACGTAGACTACGAGTGGCTGAAAGGCCGCTTCGACGACACCGAGTACGCCGACGGCAAGCCCATGTACTCCAACGGTATTACCGTATCGCGTTGGGTAGATGGCGTGCTGGAAGAGGACGAAAACATCTCCCAGCGCACCGCGCTGAAAGCGATGTTCTACTGGGGCCACGCGGTCAACTCGCAAACCCGCGGCGTTGAAATGCAAAAGGCGATGCAGAAACTGGAGATGATGGTCATCGTCGACCCTTATCCCACTGTCGCGTCCGTCATGCACGACCGCACCGACGGCGTCTACCTGCTGCCCGCTGCCACGCAGTTTGAAACCACCGGTAGTGTGACTGCCACCAATCGCTCGATCCAGTGGCGTGACCAAGTCATCGAACCGCTGTTCGAGTCCAAGCCCGACCATGAAATCATGTACCTGTTTGCCCGCAAGCTGGGCTTCGGTAATGAGCTGGTCAAGAACTATGAAATGAACGGCGACGAGCCGCTGATCGAAGATATTCTGCGTGAAATTAACAGAGGTATGTGGACCGTCGGTTACACCGGCCAAAGCCCAGAGCGCTTGAAAGAGCACCAGCAAAACTGGCACACCTTCAGTTTTGAGAACCTGCGTGCCCAGGGCGGCCCTGCCGATGGCGACTACTACGGTTTGCCGTGGCCTTGCTGGGGCACCCCGGAATTCCGTCACCCGGGCTCCCCGAACCTCTACGATACCAGCGTGCCCGTGATGGAGGGCGGCATGGGCTTCCGCGCCCGCTTTGGCATCGAGCGTAACGGCGTCAACCTGCTGGCCGAAGGCTCGGCCCCGGTAGGCGGCGACATCGACGACGGTTATCCGGAGTTCAACGACCAGTTGCTGAAAGACCTGGGCTGGTGGGATGACCTGACGGCCGAAGAGAAAGAGGCTGCTGAAGGTAAAAACTGGAAAACCGACTTCTCCGGCGGTATCCAGCGCGTTGCTATCGAACACGGCTGTGCGCCTTATGGTAATGCCAAGGCCCGTGCCGTGGTGTGGACGTTCCCGGATGCGGTGCCGAAGCACCGTGAGCCGCTCTACACCACCCGTCGTGACCTGGTTGAGCGCTACCCCACGTGGGACGACTTTGACTCCATCATGCGTCTGCCCACGATGTACAAAACCATCCAGGAGCGCGACAACAGCGCGGACTACCCGATCATCCTGACCTCCGGCCGTTTGGTGGAGTATGAAGGTGGCGGTGAAGAGACACGCTCCATGTCGTGGCTGGCGGAGCTGCAACAGGAAATGTTCGTCGAGATGAACCCTGCCGACGCCAACGATATCGGCGTACGTGACGGTGACGATGTCTGGGTCGAAGGCGCCGAGGGCGGCCGCGTCAAGGTGAAAGCGCTGGTCACGCCCCGCGTTGATCGTAAAGTGGCGTTTATGCCGTTCCACTTTGGCGGTGTGTTCCAGGGCGAAAGCCTGCACGACCGCTACCCGGAAGGCACCGTTCCTTATGTGATTGGTGAAGCGGCCAACACCGCCACCACCTACGGCTACGACCCGGTGACACTGATGCAAGAGACCAAGTGCACCATCTGCCGTATCGAACGCGCCAGCTAATAAGACCTGACCTGACAGCATGCCGGTGCGGGCACGCCCGCACCGGCAAGAGGAGAACACCATGGCTCAAATGAAATTTATGTGTGACGCCGAGCGCTGCATCGAGTGCAACGGCTGCGTCACCGCCTGTAAAAATGCCAACGACGTCGAGTGGGGCATCCAGCGCCGCCGCGTGGTCACGCTGAACGACGGCGAAGCGGATGAAATGTCCATTTCCGTTGCCTGTATGCACTGTGATGATGCCCCTTGTATGGCGGTTTGCCCTACCGACTGCTTCTACAAAACCGACGATGGCATCGTGCTGCACGACAAGGACCTGTGCATCGGCTGTGGTTACTGCCTATACGCCTGCCCCTTCGGCGCGCCGCAGTTCCCCCAGCAGAACGCCTTTGGCGAGCGCGGCAAGATGGACAAGTGCACCTTCTGTGCCGGTGGCCCTGCGGAAACCAAAGAAGAGGAGTACCAGAAGTACGGCTCCAACCGCATCGCGGAAGGCAAACTGCCGCTGTGTGCTGAAATGTGCTCTACCAAAGCGCTACTGGCCGGTGATGCGCAGGATGTGGCCGATATCTTCCGCCAGCGCGTGGTACACCGTGGCCATAAAGATGGTGCGTGGTCGAACAATCCTCGGGCTAGCACTGACAACCTTGCCTATGATGCTGCCCGCAAAGGGTAAGGAGGCGTGTCATGACAACGTTGACCATGACAAAGGTGCCCTCACGGGCACCTAGCGGCACCGCTAGCTGGCTACAGCGTGGCTGGCGTCTATGCCTAATGCTGGTGCTGTTGGTTGCGAGTTTGGGGGTCACCCACATGGCCGTGGCGCAAGCCGACCCGGATCGCGAAATGACCACCGCCGCCCCCGGCATCACGGCGGATCAGTGGCGCCAAGTACGCAGTGGCGAGACGGGACCGAACTACCGTGACTCCCGGCACGAGAGTAACTACAACCTGATCAACGCCAGCGGCGAAACGTGGCGGATACTGCGCAATCGCTGGGTATCGCCGTTTGGCTTGATCGCCATCGGCGGCATGGCCGCGATGATTGCGCTGTTTTACTTCATCGTTGGCCGTAAATACCTGGAAGAGCCGCGCACGGGCCGCAAGCTCTTGCGCTGGTCGCTGCTAATGCGCGCGCTGCACTGGACCGTGGCGACGCTGTTCATCACGCTGGCGCTGACCGGGCTGAACCTGCTGCTGGGCAAGTTCGTGTTCCGTACGCTGTTCGGCGATGCCGTCTGGGGCTGGATGGTCGCGGCGTCCAAGGTGTTACACAACTACTTGGGGCCGATTTTTGGCGTGCTGCTGGTCATCATGCTGATTAGCCTGATCAAAGAGAACATTCCCAAGAAGCACGACTGGGTATGGTTCAAAAAGGGCGGCGGTATGATTGGCAAAGGCCATGTAGATGCTGGTTTTGCCAACGGTGGCGAAAAAGCCTGGTACTGGCTGCTAGCGTCGGTAGGCATTTTGGTGGTGGCGAGTGGCTTCGTGCTCGACTTCCCCAACTTTGACCAGGGCCGCGACACCATGCAGTGGGCCAACATCATCCACGCCGTGGGCGCGCTGGGCTTGACCGCCGTCTCGCTGGGCCATATCTACATCGGCACATTAGGTACGGAAGGCGCGCTGGAAGGCATGACCACCGGCTACGTGGATGAAACCTGGGCTAAAGAACACCACAACCTGTGGTATGAAGCGGTTAAAGATCAGACCGTTAGTGAAGAGGAACTGGCCGCACGTAAAGCGGGCGGCAGCGGTGAGCCTTCAGCAGCCAAGCCAAGCTGAGTCACGCCGTCGAGATAAGTGGACGTGAACGCCCTTCGACACCGCCTTCGGGCGGTGTCTTTTGTTATGCTGCACTCCAATGACTTTTGAAAGAGGAATCACCATGGCGACATTTGACGAACTGGATGCCACCACCCGCACTGAGCTGGAAGCCGCCGCCTTTCGGCGCTTGCTTAAGCATCTGGACGACAATAAAGATGTGCAGAACATCGACCTGATGATTCTGGCGGATTTCTGCCGTAACTGCCTCTCCAAGTGGCTGGTGACCGCCGCCGATGAGCGCGGCACCGAGCTTGAGCTGGACGCCGCCCGCGAGTACGTCTACGGCATGCCCTACAGCGAGTGGAAAGCCAATCACCAGGGTGAGGCAACGCCGGAACAGCTGGCTGCTCTTGAAGCGCGCCAAGCCAAGAAAAAGGCCAACGCCTCCCCCAACGAGCACAAGGAGTAGCGCCATGGATGCCATGGAAGCGCTGAACATTGCGGTGCTCACCGTCTCCGATACGCGGACGGAAGAGACCGACCGCTCGGGGCAGTCGCTGGTGCAGCGGCTAACTGAGGCGGGGCACCGTTTGGCGGATAAGCGGATCGTACCGGATGACGTTTACCAGATCCGTGCGGTGGTAGCGCAGTGGATTGCCGACCCCGGCGTGCAGGTGGTGCTAACCACGGGCGGCACAGGGTTTACCGGGCGCGACTCCACCCCCGAAGCGGTCTCGGTGCTGCTGGATAAACGTATCGAAGGTTTTGGTGAGCGTTTTCGCCAGCTCAGCGGCGATGAGATCGGCAGCTCCACGATCCAGAGTCGCGCATTGGGTGGCTTCGCTAACGCCACGGTGGTGTTCTGTTTGCCGGGCTCTACCGGTGCGTGCCGTACCGGCTGGGATGGCATTCTGGCCGAACAGCTCGATAGCCGCCATAAGCCCTGCAACTTTGCCAACCTGGTGATTCCCGGTCGGGGGCAGCATGGCTGATCTGCAGCCGATTGAAGCGGCGCTGGAAGCGCTGCTGGCCGACGTGACGCCGCTCGATGCCGAACGGGTCGCGTTGAGCGACGCCGCTGGCCGCGTGCTGGCCGAACCGGTCACGGCCACGCTGGACGTGCCGCCGTTCGATAACAGTGCGATGGATGGCTATGCGCTGTGCGCGTTAGACGCGGGTAAGCGGCTGCCGGTGAGCCAGCGGATTGCCGCGGGCAGTACGGCACGGCCATTGGCGGCGGGCACCTGCGCACGAATCTTTACCGGCGGGCAGATTCCGCCAGGTGCCGACTGCGTGGTGATGCAGGAGCGGGTGGCTGAGGAGAACGGCGAGGCGCTCATCCCCGTGGACGTGCCTGAAGGAGACAACGTTCGCCTGCAGGGCCGCGACGTGCGCCAAGGCGATGTGCTGCTCAATGCTGGCGAACGCTTGGAAGCCGCCGCGTTAGGGCATTTGGCGGGGCAGGGCATCACCGAGGTTCGCGTACGACGCCGCCCACGGGTGGCGCTGCTTTCCACGGGTGATGAGATCGTCGACCCCGGCACACCGTTAAAACCGGGTCAGCTGTATAACTCCAACCGCCCAATGCTCAAGCGGCTGCTGGAGACGTTCGGGGCCGAGGTGGTGCAGTTGGTGAGCGTGCCCGATGACTACGCCCAAACCGTGGCGCTGTTGAACCACGCCGCTGCCGAGGCCGATGTAGTGGTGAGCACCGGTGGCGTCAGCGTCGGGGAGGAGGACCACGTCAAAGCGGCGCTGGAGTCTCTTGGGCAGCTCGATATGTGGAAGCTGGCGATTCGTCCCGGCAAGCCGCTAGCGCTGGGTCGCTTGCCCCGCGACGATGGCAGTCATGCTCGATTTGTGGGGCTGCCGGGTAACCCGGTGTCGGGGTTTGTGGGCGCGTGGCTATTTCTACGCCCACTGATGGGGGCACTACTGGGCTGCCCTGCGCTGGCGGAGCTTCCGTGCCTAACCGCCACCGCGACCTTTACCACCGACACCGGCCCGCGCCAGCACTATATGCGGGTGGCGCTGCGCTTTACGCCCGAGGGCATTGAGGCCGATGCCTTTGATGATCAAAACTCAGCGGTGCTCTCTTCCTGCATTGCGGCCGATGCGCTGGCGGTGATTGATCCGCATAGCCAGGTAGAGAAGGGTAGCCCAATGCGCTGCTTATGGCTGGTGGGTTGAAGCAGTGGCGGAAGGTGGGCTTAGCCGAGCTCCGTTTAGGAGCAGAGTGAGCTGCTCCCCTTCCAGGGCGATGCCGCACAGCGCCGGATGGCGGGAGCGGGCAGCCAGCAGTGGCGGTAGTGGGTAGATCGCGGCGGAGGGCAGGCGCATCATCTCACTGTCGCCGGTAATGCCTAGCTGCCATGGCCCCTCGGCATCGCGTAGGGTTAGCCAGCGCGTTGGGTGGTTCGGTGGTTACGGAACTGATCACGCGATTAATTTTGAAAAGGCACTTAATCGGTTGCTAGAAAAAAGAATGATCGAGCAACTAAATAATGGCATGGGGAATAAAACACGACGTATCCTTGGTAATACGCCCCACGTCTTCGCGAATGCCCATGCCACACGCGCGGTCGCCCACTACCCAACTGCCAATTAGCGCGTGCTTGTCGCCAAAGCGCGGCAGCGGGTGGTACGCCTGGCGTATCCACGGGTTATCAGTGTAAGGCCCGCCCACGCTCTCTTGCTGGCCGCTGGGCGTTATCAAACTGATATTGCTCCCTTCCCGTGAGAAAAACGGCTTGCGCACCCAGCCTGCTTCCAGCGGCGAGTGACTATCTTTTTCAAAATACGCTGGTAGCAGATTCGGGTGCCCTTCAAACTCTTCCCACAGCAGCGGCAGAATCCCTTTATTGGAGAGCACGGCTTTCCAGGGCGGCTCGAACCAGTGGGTGTTGAGTTGCGTGACCGCCTCGCCAAACGCTTCTACCGCCATCTCTTCCCACGGATAGAGCTTAAACAGCGCGGTGATGGGTTGGTCGTCTAGGTCAACAAAGTGTTCGACTCCTGGGGCCACGCCAATGTCTTCGATGTAGATAAACGGCGCCTGTAAGCCTGCCTGTAGGGCAATATCCTGCAAGTAGCTGACCGTGGCGCGCTCCTCGTCGCTGCCTTTTACACAGGAGAAGTAGAGGGTGCGGTTTTCCAAGCGGTCGCCCAGATGCGCCATGGCATTGAGCAGGCGTTCTTGAATCGAGTTGTACTGGTCGGCGTGGCGGGGCAGGATGCCTTGCTCAATCGCCTGCTCCAGCCACACCCACTGGAAAAAGCCCGCTTCATAGAGCGAGGTGGGCGTATCGTAATTCAGCTCTAACAGCTTGGCGGGGCCGTTGCCTGAATAGGCAAAGTCCATTCGCCCATAGAGGGGCGGTTGCCCGCTGCGCCAGGAGTGGTGGATGAGGTCCCACATATGCTCGGGGATTGCGAGGCGCTGCATTAAGGCATTGGAGTGACAGACCTTATCCACCAGCTCCATACACATCTCGTGCAGGGCTTCGGTGGGTGCTTCGATCTCTTGCTCCACCTGCTCCAGGGTGAACTGGTAGTAGGCGTCCTCTTTCCAGTAGGGTTCGCCATCAATGGTATGGAAATGAAACCCCAGCTCTTTGGCCAGGGTTTTCCATTGCGGGCGTTCAGAGACGTTGATGCGCAGCATGGTAGCTCCCAAACGGTGGTCAATACCCCAAAACGCTAGGAACCCCAAGAGGCCGATCGTGTGCCCAAACCGCGACGTGTCGTGGCTTGGCGGTTTTGCACCACCGAGCTGCGCAGGGCCTCGTTACGCTGATTGACCCGTTGCGTCGCCTGGCTGGCCGCAGCATTCCAGTTGCCCTGGTTTTGGCGGTTGCGGTAGACCGGCTCTTGATACACGCGCTCAAACGAGCGCCCTCGGCTGGTATTCGCCAGCATGTTACCGACCATATAGCCCATCATGGCAGGCATGAACCAACTGCCGCCGCCTGCGGCCTGGGCCTGCTCGTCGGTGGGGGCTGCGCAGGCGCCTTCGCCGTGTTCGGCTTCGCAGGCTTCTAGGGTGTCGAAGCGGGGGACGGACGCCAACGAGGCCTCGTAGGCGTCTTCGCAGGCGCTGCGGGTGTAGACGTTGGCTGCGACGCAATCCTCTACGCTTTGAAAGCTTTGCGGCTCATCAAAGCGCACATCGGTTAAGTGCTCATCTTCTGCTGGCTGGGTACAGGCAGTTAAGCCAAAGGCGCTCGCTCCCATCATCGCAAGCGATAGGCGTGCGCTACGTTTACGACGTGGCAGGTGGGTAGGGTGAGACTGCTTTTCCATGATGGCGCTCCGTTACCAGGTCATTGAAGCCGCGTTAATTAAGCCCACGGCAATCGAGATGCTGCCCACCAGCGTGCCGTAAGCTTGATGACCTTCGGTGATGTGCTGAGACAAGCTCTCGCCCTGGCGGCGTAGAAATAGTTTTAGGCCAAAGAACGTGGCGATCTGCACGCCGAAGGCCACCACGCCCCACAGAATGAAGTCGATATAGCTAATGGAGTGGGCCATGGCGCTGTAGAGCGGGAGGGTGAAACCCAGGATAGAGCCGCCATAAGCGGTGGCGGCCGCCGCATTGCCCGCTCGAATCAGTGCCCACTCGTGGTGCGGGGTTAGGCGGCTATAGCAGTACATAAAGGCCACCAGCAGCGCGAGCGCGCCAAGCAGGTAGGCGAAGAAAGACGGTAATCCCTGTAGGTAGTGCAACATGGCGGTGTGCATCCTTGTAGTTAATGACGTGTGGTCAATAAGCAATCGACATTGTGACATAGCTTAGCCGGAGAGCGGCAATCATCCATCGCCTTTCGTCGCGCCGCTTGGTAAGTAGTAAAAAAAACCTATTTTTTGACTTTTGTTGCGACTAAAGGCTAATAGATGAAACGTGTCACCTGCTTAAAATCCCGCGATAATTGGTATTTTTACCTAAACTCACCGTGTCGTATCGCTTGATACCGCTCTTCGTGCCCGTGTTGGGCACCGCTTTAGACGCGACCGCTTCGAAGGACTTCCCCTCATGCATGCCCTAACCCTGGCATCGTTTCTGTTTTTTACGGGCCTGGTGGCCTTTGTCACATGGCGCATCACGCGGCGTGATGACCACCGCAGCACCAGCGGCTATTTCCTGGCAGGCCGCACGCTGACCTTTCCGCTGATCGCAGCGTCCATGCTGATGACCAACCTCTCCACCGAGCAGATGGTGGGGCTGAACGGGTCCGCGTTTACCGATGGTTTGAGCGTCATGGCGTGGGAAGTGATCGCCGTGATTGCCCTGGTGGCGCTGGCGCTGTTCTTCCTGCCGCGCTTTTTGAAAAGCGGCATTGCTACGCTGCCGCAGCTGCTTGCGATCCGTTTTGATACAGGCACGCAGCTGATTGCCAACGTTATCTTCCTGATTGCCTACGCGGTGGTGCTGCTGCCGATCATCCTCTACTCCGGGGCCATCGGCCTTCAGGGCATGCTGGACTTACAGGGCCTGACCGGCATTGAATCCAACACTGCGCTGCTCTGGGCGACGGTATGGGCGGTGGGCCTGATTGGTGCGGTCTACGCGCTGTTTGGCGGCCTGCGTACCGTTGCCGTTTCTGACACTTTAAACGGGGTTGGTCTGCTGATTGGCGGCTTCGTGATCGTTTACTTTGGCCTACAGGCGGTGAGCGGCGGCAGCGGCGTGATGGAAGGCTGGAGCATCTTGAAAGAGAGCGACCCCAGCAAGTTCAACTCCATGGGCGGGCCAGATCAGCAGGTACCGTTCTCGACTATCTTTACCGGCGTGCTGCTGCTTCACCTCTTCTACTGGACCACCAACCAGCAAATCATCCAGCGCACCTTTGCCGCCAAGAACCTCGCTGAAGGCCAGAAAGGCGTGCTGCTCACCGGCTTCTTCAAGCTTTTGGGGCCGCTGTACCTAGTACTGCCCGGCATCATTGCCTACCACCTGTATGCCGACCAGGGCATTCGCGCCGATGAAGCGTATGGCCACCTGGTATTCAACGTGCTGCCGCCTTACCTGACCGGCTTCTTTGCCGCCGTCATGGTCGGGGCCATTCTCTCCTCGTTTAACTCTGCGCTGAACAGCACCACGACGATCTTCAGCCTGGGCATCTACAAAGGCGTGCTGAAAAAAGATGCGACGGAAGAGCAGGTGGTGAAGTCTGGCAAGGTGTTTGGCTGGACCATGGCGATTACCACCATGATTATTGCGCCGCTGCTGGCGGGTCAGGACAGCCTGTTCGGCTACCTGCAGAAGATGAACGCGATCTACTTCATCCCAATTCTTGCCGTGGTGCTGGTGGGTCTGCTGACAAAACGCGTACCGCCCATGGCCGCGAAAGTAGCGCTGGTCGGCGGCTGTTTGCTGATTGCGGCGGGCTACTTCGTGCCGCCGTTCAACAAGCTGCCCATGGTGATGCACGAGTTCCACTTCGTCGCTTCGGTGTTCGTGCTGCTAGTGGCGGTCATGCTGGTGATCGGTAAGCTGCGCCCCCGCGCAACGGACTGGGTGCAGGAAGACTCCGGCGATGTCGATCTCACCCCGTGGAAAGGCGCGGTGCCTACCGGTATCGTGCTGGTGGTGTTGGTGGTGATTATGTACGCCTCTTTTGCGGGTGGCTAATCACGCCAGTGTTGTAAATGGAATAGCCCCAACGTCCCGCATTGCGGGCGTTGGCGTTGTTGGCGATAGGCTTGGCGGCATGACAGGTGGCGTCGAAGCGTTAGAGGAGGTGTGTAGAAGCGTACTGAGCGAAATGCATTTTAAAAAGTGATGCAGCCAGTGGTGTAGCGCCCCCATCATGCTGCACTGAATTGACAACGTTGCCGGGGTATGACAAACACACATCCATTTTGTGCGAGGAATCATCGGTGGCAAACGAGCAGACTTATCAAGCGTTGGGAGTGGACACCCTTGGCCAACGGCTAGGCGGTGTGGAGGCAGTCGCCAGCCGCGTGGGCGGCAACCCTGCCGAGTGGCACATTCGTGAAGTAGGCGACGGCAACCTCAACCTGGTATTCATCGTGACGGGCAGCACCGGCAGCGTGGTGGTCAAGCAGGCACTGCCCTATGTGCGCATGGTGGGCGAGAGCTGGCCGCTGCCGCTTTATCGCGCCCATTTCGAATACTACGCACTGGTGCGTCAAGCCAAGCGCGCGCCCGGCGTGGCCCCCGAGGTGTACCATTTCGACAAGCCCCAGGCGCTGATCGTGATGGAGTATCTGTATCCGCACGTGATTTTGCGGCGCAAGCTGATCAGCGGCGAACGGGTGGCGGAGCTGGGCGCTACGTTGGGTGAGTTTTGTGCGCGCACAGCGTTTCGCGGCTCTGAACTCTCCATGGCAAGCCCGGATAAGAAAGCCGATGTTGGGTTGTTCTCCGGCAACGTGGCGATTCCGGCGATCACCGAATCGCTGGTGTTTACCGACCCCTACTACGGCGCGGAGATGAACCGCCACACGCCCGAGCTATCGCCGGTGGTGGACGAGCTGCGCCGCAACGCCCGCCTGAAAGCCAAGGTGCAGCGGCTGCTGATGAAGTTCACCGCCAACACGGAAACCATGCTGCATGGCGACTTGCACTCCGGTTCCATCATGGCCACCGACACTAGCGTGCGCGTCATCGACCCTGAATTTTCTCAATACGGCCCCATGGCGTTCGACTTGGGCATGGCGGTAGCCAACTTCTTCATGGCCTACTTTAGCCAGCCCGCCCACCGTGCAGAGAGCGATCTTGACGCCTATCAAGCGTGGATTTTAGAAGTGATCACCGATTGCTTTACCCGCTTCGATGAGGAGTTTCGCCACCTCTGGCAAACCGAACGCACCGGCATTCTGTTCCCCAGAGCGTTGTTCGAAGAGCAGGGCAACAGCGCCGACGACGCCTGCGATGCGCTGCTAGAAGAAATCCGTGAAGATGCCCTGGCCTACTGCGGCATCGAAATGCACCGCCGCGTGCTCTCGCTGGCCCACAATGCCGACTTCGAAGAGATCGAAGACACTGCCCTGCGCGCCAAGCTGGAAGCACGCAACGTGCTGATGGGCCAAGCGCTAATCATGGAGCCGCAAGCTTACTGTGATCTCAATGCGCTAGTGGCTTTAGCCAAGGCATACAGTCAGAAATCAGTGCTGTAAGCACTTTAGGTGGCACCTTCGGCACCGCTTTGCGGTGCTTCGCGGGTGCGCTCCGCTTACGCCGCGCTACGAATGCCCCACCTGGAGTTCGGCGAAGCCATGTAGCGCGGCGTAACGAATCTTGCGAGGTACGAGCAAATGAGGCACCCGCGAGGGCGGCGATAGCCGCCTTCACACGTTAAAGCTGATCCAAACGATCAAACTTCCCGGCGATGTCGCTTTCGGTCCAGTGGGGCACCCAGCCTTCTACGTTGTCGAAGAAGCGCAGCGCGGTGAATTCCGGCTCAGGGCCCATGTCGAACCAGTGCGGGGTATTGGCGGGCACGCTGATCAGGTCGTTGCGGGTGCAGAGCACCTGATACACCTTGTCGTCGATGTGCAGGCAGAACAGCCCCTGGCCTTTGACAAAGAAGCGTACCTCGTCTTCATGGTGGCGGTGCTCGTTCAGGAACTTCTGGCGCATCGCTTCCTTGTCCGGGTGGGTGGGCACCATGTGCAGCACATCGACGGTTTGGTAGCCGCCCTTGGCTTTTACCCGGTCGATATCTTCCTGGTAAAGCGCCAGAATCTCCTCCTGGGTGGCATCGTCGGCAATCTCGCCCGGCGCTGCCCAGCGCTCAAATAGCACGCCTACCCGGTTCAGCTCAGCGGCAATTTGTTCGCCGTCCGTGGTGTCCAGAAGCGCATCGTTAGGGTTTTGATCGGCAAAGACTTTCAGTTGTGACATCAATGACTCCTGAAATAAGCAATGGTCAACCGTTGCCGCTAGACGGCAATCTCGTCGAAGCGTGCGACGCAGGTGTGGTGTGTTCCCGGCTGGGTGCCTTCGCGCACCAGCTGCCGGGTTTGCATGCCCGCCTGTTCAGCGGCATCCAGCTCTTCGACGACATCTGACAAGAACAGCACCGATGCGGGCGGCAGGTCAAGGGTGTCGAGGATACGCTGATAAGAGGCAGCCTCACGCTTATGGCCAATATGGGTGTCGAAATAGCCGCTGAACAGCGGGGTCAAATCGCCCTCATCGCTATAGCCAAACAGCAATTTCTGCGCCTGCACCGAGCCTGACGAGTACACATACAGCGCCTTGCCTTCCGCCTGCCACTGGCGCAGCGCTGGCGCCACATCCGCGTATAAATGACCGGTGAAGTCGCCGCGCTGGTAGCCGTCGGCCCATACCATGCCCTGCAGGGCTTTCAGCGGCGTCACTTTCTGGTCGGTGTCGATCCAGTGCAGCAGCGTGGCGACTACCGCTTCCAGCGAGGCGTCGGCGTCCTGCATGACATCACGCACGGCATGGATCTGCTCGGCCACCGCCGGTGCCTCTGCGTTCTCGCGCAGAAAGTCAGGCAGCTTGGCGTGGGCATAGGGGAACAGCACTTTGTGAACGAAGTTGATATCGGTGGTGGTGCCTTCGATATCGGTCACGATAGCGCGAACGGTTGGGTTGCTCATTGGGGCCATCGGCTCTCTTCCAGTACACAGGCAAGTAAAAATTCAATCGCTTCCAGATGGCGGCGGCAGCTGGCAATGCTGTCGCCCACGGCGTAAATGCCGTGGCCTGCCACCAAAAAGCCCCAGGGCATCGGCCAGCCTTGGCGAACGTGCTCTGCTAACTCCTCCATATCCTGGGAGTTAGGCACCACCGGCAGGCGAATCGTCGCGTCATGCGTCACGTTACCCGCCAACGCCTTTTGCATCTCGAAACCGCTCAGTTCGATGCCGTCGGGAAAGCGTCGCGACAGCACGGTGCTGGCCACGGTGTGGGTGTGCAGCACGCAGTGAATGGTCGGGTCTAGCCGGTACAGCGCGGCGTGCAGGTCGCTTTCGGCGCTGGGTTTGCCGTTGCCTTCCAGCACACGGCCTTCCAGGTCACACAGCAGCAGGTCATCCGCCTGGATGCGGGTTTTATCCCGCCCGGACGCCGTGACCCAGTAACCAGCCTCGGTACGCGCGGAAAAATTGCCGCCGGTGGCGGGGGTCCAACCTTGCTGCGCTGCCCAGGAGATGGCGTCCAGCAGTTCGGTGTGTAAGGTAGTCATAAGGCCTGCATCGTCTCATCCAATGGGCATCATTCTATATGATAAGCTTCGCGCCTGATAAGCCGCGCGCCGAGTTCACCGGTTCAAGACCTCAAGGAGCCCTTCATGGTTACGTTACAGTCACGCAGTTTACGAGTGCATGCCGACGCCCTCGAATACCTGGACCAGACCCGGCTCCCCCAGGCCGAAGAGTGGGTGCGCTGTGACTCTCCCGAGGCGTGGCAGCACGCCGTCAAGCATCTTGCCATCCGCGGGGCGCCATTGATTGGTTTGAGCGCTGCTTTCGTGCTGGCCCAGTACGCCGCTCGCCATCCCGAACCCGAGTGGCAAGCCGTCAGCGACCGTTTACGGGCAACGCGACCCACGGCGGTGAACCTGATGTACTGCCTGGACGCCATGGAAGCCTGTTTTACCCAGGGCGCTGACGCCCTGGCCGAACGAGCCAAAGCGCTGTTTGAAGAGGACCGCGCGCTGTGCCAGCGCATGGCCGAGCGGGGCGCTGACTTGCTGGCCTCCGGCGACCGCGTGCTGACCCACTGCAACACCGGTGCGTTGGCCACGGCCGGTGTGGGCACCGCGATTGGCGCGTTGGCCATCGCCAAACAGCGCGGCATCGACCTGCATGTGTACGTGGATGAAACCCGTCCGCTGCTCCAGGGTGGGCGTTTAACCGCCTGGGAAATGGCCGATTTAGGCATTCCCTACCAGCTGATCACCGACAGCATGGCGGCCAGCCTGATGGCGGCGGGCAAGGTGGATAAGGTGATGGTGGGGGCGGATCGCATCTGCGCCAACGGCGACTTTGCCAACAAAGTGGGCACTTACATGCTGGCGGTGGCGGCGCATTACCATCAGGTACCGTTCTACGTGGTGGCCCCTTACACCACGGTCGACCCCGCCTGCGCCACCGGCGCGGCGATTCCCATCGAGCAGCGCGATGGCGCGGAGGTGCGCGGTGCCGCCGGCGCGTTTGGCGAGGTGGTGTGGGCGCCCAGCGATGCACCGGTGTGGAACCCAGCCTTCGACGTGACGCCCGCCAAGCTAGTCACCGCCTGGATTTTGGATACTGGCGTGTTTGACTCAGCGGCGATTGCACGGGGCGAGCATCTGCAGGGCTGGCGCTAGCGGTCAGGCAGGCTCAGTTTAGAAGCGTTAGCTCATAAACGTGCCGAATGCGCTGACCGTCCCAATCATAACCGAGATGACGGCCTTGCCGCGTGGCGGAGAGTACCGGGGGTCTTAGCACTGCGGCGCACTCGCCATCGGGGTCGCGAACGCTGGGGTAAACGATGCCATCTGCCTGCTGCTCCCAAGCGTTTCTGCCCAGGGCTTGCCCGGCAGACCAGCTGTCTGGGGTGAGTAGGGGCTCTGCGTCGCGGTGGCCCCGCAAGTCAATCAGTTGCCCCATCAAATCGGAGAGATAGACGCGCTGCTGCAGCATCATGGGCGGCTCGTTGGACTCCCCCATGAAGCGCTCTGCGTGGTACAGGGTTTCTGCAATGGCGGTGGCTTCGGTGAGTGCGCAGTAGTAGGCACCAAAGGTGCCATCGCTAAACCGCGAACCGGAGGCAGGGAAATGACAAAACGCCGCCATGACGGGTGTCCATCCAGGCCCATACCGGCGGTCGCCGTCGCGCACCAGATGGATCGCGCCCATTTCTTCACGAAGCCTAGCAGAGGTCTCGCCTTCCAGTTCGTTAAGCAGGTCCCAGTCGTCAGTGTGGCTATTGACGCCTTCGAACAGATCAATCGGAGGGAAGCGCGAAGGGATAACGCGGTAGCTTGGCCGCCATGTGACGTTGCTGAGCGGGAAGTTCATACATGGCCCCCTCCACGTGCGGCATCCAAGTGCTGCCGAACGACATAGAGGTCGGAAACGTGACCACTTAACAGGCGTTCCATGGGCGTGTGACCGGCAAACAGTGGGTTGCTGTTGGCTCGTTTTAGCCAGCTATCGGCGGCCTCCTGATTGGGGAGCAGGATATGCAGCGCCTTGTAGATGCCCAGAATCAACGACATGCGCTCAAGATGGTTGGCATCCAGGCGGGCTTGCTCGGGAGTTTGCTTCCAGCGCCGGTAAGTGGAGTCGGGCACGCCGAGTAATAAGGCGGCTTCGCTCTCTTTCAGCCCCCAGCGGCGGGATATGTTGGGATACGTGCGCATGGCAGCGGCTCCCATGTCACGGCGCTTGGTAGCGGTGTTGTGCTGAATGGCCATATCGCTTTCTCCTCTCTTGAATAGAGAATACACCAAATGAGCGATTTTTTAAAAAATACGATTATTTGGTGGGCGTTAACGCTTGGCAGTCATAGACGCCCGCACGCAGTGTAGAACCGGGTAATCAATACGGCCTTCCAGCGCTTCGAACACCACTTTCAGCCCCTGGCCTGGAAACTGCTCGAAGGCGGCGTGAATCTGCGCTAGGGTCGCTGGGTCAATCGTGACTACCTCTTCCAGGGCCAGCTCGCCGCCTTGAATGGCATCGCTCAAATGGCGGTAGACCGTATTGGCGGCCAGCCCGCGCTGCTCGGCGACCTGTTCCGGCGTTAGCCCTTGGCGCAGCAGCGCGGCAGATTCTAGAGCGCTGCTGCCCACCGGGGCGCTGGCGGCGGGCTCATCGGGGTGTGCTAGCACCACCGCCAGAAAGCCTTCGCCGTAATCCTCCAGCTTGCGTGCGCCGATACCCGAGATAGTGCCCAGCGCCTGCAGCGTTTGCGGTTTTTGCGCTACCAGCTCGGCCAGGGTAGCGTCGTTGAAGATCACGTAGGCGGGTACGCCCTGGGCATCGGCCAGCGCTTTGCGATGCTGGCGCAGCGCTTCCCACAGTACGCCGTGGCCCTGGGCGGCAGATGCCCCTTTGGCTCCGCGCCGCGCAGGCTTGCTGGGTTTGCGCAGGGTGAGACGTTGCTCGCCGCGCAGTATGGGCTTGGCGTTGGCGGTGAGCTTGATGCCGCCATGGCCCTCCATATCCACGCTTAAAAAACCGCTGGCGATCAGCTGGCGGAACAGCGCTTTCCACTCGCTGGCGGTGAGCTCCTGGCCGATGCCGAAGGTGCTCAGGCTGTCGTGACCAAAGCGGCTGATACGCTCGTTGCGCTTGCCGAGCAGCACATCCACCAGATAAGTGACGCCAAAGCGCTGCTCGGTGCGGTAGACACACGACAGCGCCTTCTGCGCAGCCACCGTGGCCTCCCAGGTGTCAGGCGGGGTGAGGCAGTTATCGCAGTTGCCGCAGGGTTCGTCTAATGAATCGCCAAAGTAGTGAAGCAGCGCCTGACGGCGGCAGCTGATGATCTCGCATAGCCCTAGCATGGCGTCGAGCTTCTGCTGTTCGATGCGCTTTTGCTGGTCGGCGGCACTGGAGTCCTGCTGCATCTGGCGCAGGGTGATCACGTCCTGCAGGCCATAGGCCATCCAGGCATCGGCGGGCAGCCCATCGCGCCCGGCGCGGCCGGTTTCCTGGTAGTAGGCTTCGATGCTTTTGGGCAGATTGAGGTGCGCCACGAAACGCACGTCGGGTTTGTCGATGCCCATGCCAAAAGCGATGGTGGCGACGATCACCACGCCGTCTTCGCGCAGAAAGCGGGTTTGGTGCTGCTGGCGCTGCTCGGCGGGCAGCCCGGCGTGGTAGGGCAGCGCGGTCAACCCCTGGCGAGCCAGCCAAGCGGCGGTCTCCTCCACCTTGCGCCGAGAGAGGCAGTAGACGATGCCCGCTTCGCCGTCGTGGTGTTCGCGGATGAAACTCAGCAGCTGCTCTTTGGCATTGCCCTGATTTTCCGCGATGTGGTAGCGAATATTGGGGCGGTCGAAACCGTTGTTGTAGAGCGCGGCTTCCTGAAGCTGCAGGTGCTCCATGATGTCGTGCCGGGTAGGCACGTCGGCGGTGGCGGTGAGCGCGATGCGCGGCACGTCGGGAAAACGCTGGTGCAGGTGGGAGAGCTGGCGATACTCGGGGCGGAAATCGTGCCCCCATTGGGAAACGCAGTGGGCCTCGTCGATGGCGAACAGCGCGATGCGTGTCTGCTCGAGCAGCATCTGCATGCGTGCCGTGGCCAGCCGCTCGGGCGCGATGTAGAGCAGGTCCAGCTCGCCTGCACGCAGGCGGTTCTCCACCTCCATCGCCTCATGCATCTCAAGGCTGGAGTTCAGGTAGGCGGCGCGCACCCCGTTCTGGATCAGCGCGGCCACCTGGTCCTGCATCAGCGCGATCAGCGGCGAGACCACAATCGCGGTGCCTTCACGTAGCAGCGCAGGGATCTGATAGCACAGCGATTTACCGCCGCCGGTGGGCATCAGCACCAGCGCATCGCCTCCGGCTATCACATGCTCAATGATCGCCTGCTGGGGGGCACGAAAGTGCTCAAAGCCAAAGACTTCCCGCAGTACTTTGAGGGCTGCCGAGTCGTCGTGCATCGCTGCTCTCCTTGTCGTGTGCGTGAAGGAGAATTGTCGCACGAAAACCCGAGTGAGTTGGGTTAGCGAATCCCCGCCCGTAAAAACGACTGCACGAACTGGCGCTGGAACAGCAGAAAAGCCACCAGCAGCGGCGCAATACTCAGCAGCGTGGCAGCGCTGACGGTGGCCCAGTTGACCCGCGTAGGTGAAGCATTACACGACAGCGGCGTGATAAACTGGCCTACCGTATTGGGTTTTTTATTAAGGAGTTCGTTATGGCACGTGCCAGCGCCCGTCATATTTTGGTAAGCAGTGAAGAGCAGTGCAACGCACTGAAACAAGAGATCGAAAACGGCCGCGATTTCGCGGACGTGGCCAAGCAGCACTCCAGCTGCCCTTCTGGCCGTCAGGGCGGCGACCTGGGCAGCTTTGGCCCCGGCCAAATGGTGCCGGAATTCGACAAAGTCGTCTTCAGCGGTGAACTCAACAAGGTTCACGGGCCGGTTCAAACTCAGTTTGGCTATCACTTGCTCGAAATCACCAGCCGCACTTAATACCTTTTAAAGGCCGTCATGCATCGCGGCAGCCATGTCGCGGTGCCATTGACATCGCGCTGCGCTGGTTCTGCGCTGTCCCGCGATGTAAGGAGTACGCCTTGAACGACCCCATCATTACCATCGATGGCCTGAATAAAACCTACGACGGTGGCTTTCAGGCGCTCACCCGCGTCGATTTAACCATCCAGCGCGGCGAAATTTTTGCACTGCTCGGCCCGAACGGGGCGGGTAAAACTACCTTGATCAGCTTGGTATGTGGCTTGGTCAATCCCAGCGAAGGTCATGTCATTGTCGATGGCTTCGACAGCGTGCGCGATTACCGCCAAGCCCGCGAGCGGATTGGCCTTGTGCCGCAAGAACTCACCAATGAAGCGTTTGAAACGGTCTGGAACACGGTGAGTTTCAGCCGTGGCCTGTTTGGTAAATCCCCCAACCCCGCCCATATCGAAAAAGTGCTCAAGTCGCTCTCGCTGTGGGATAAACGCCACAATCGCCTGATGACCCTCTCCGGCGGTATGAAGCGGCGGGTGCTGATTGCCAAGGCGCTCTCCCACGAGCCACGCATTCTGTTTTTGGATGAGCCGACCGCCGGGGTGGACGTCGAGCTGCGGCGGGATATGTGGAACGTGGTACGCGGGCTGCGGGACGATGGGGTGACGATCATTCTCACCACCCACTACATTGAAGAAGCCGAAGAGATGGCCGACCGCATAGGCGTCATCAATCGCGGCGAGATCGTGCTGGTGGAAGAGAAAGCCGCGCTCATGAAAAAGCTGGGCAGTAAGCAGCTCACCCTGCAGCTACACAGTCCGCTGGCAGAATTGCCGCCTGCGCTGGCGCAGGAAGAACTCAGCTTGGCCGCCGATGGCTTTGAACTGGTGTACACCTACGATGGCCGCCAGGAAGAGGAGGGGCGAGGGATCTCTACCCTGTTAACGCAGCTAGAGCAGGCGGGCATCAGCTTTAAAGATCTACACACCCGGCAGAGTTCGCTGGAAGATATCTTCGTGGACCTGGTGAAGGAGCGCTCATGAACCTCTATCCCGTTCGTGCGATTTACATGGCGGAGATGGCCCGCACTCGCCGCACGCTGCTGCAGAGCATTGTCTCGCCGGTGATCTCTACCTCGCTCTACTTTGTGGTGTTTGGCGCGGCGATTGGCTCGAGGATCAGCGAGATTGGCGGGGTGAGCTACGGCGCGTTTATCGTCCCTGGTTTGATTATGCTGATGCTGCTGACCCAGAGTGTCTCGAACGCCTCGTTTGGCATCTTTTTTCCCAAATTCTCCGGGAGCATCTATGAGATTTTGTCGGCGCCGATCTCCTATTTAGAGATTGTCGTGGGCTACGTAGGGGCGGCGGCCTCGAAATCGATACTGCTGGGGCTGATCATTCTCGGCACGTCCAGCTTCTTTGTGCCGCTTGAGATCGCCCACCCGTTCTGGATGCTGACGTTTTTGGTACTGACCGCCGTCACCTTCAGCCTGCTGGGCTTTATCATCGGCATCTGGGCGGATGGCTTCGACAAGCTGCAGCTCGTGCCGCTGCTGGTGATTACCCCGCTCACGTTCTTGGGCGGCAGCTTCTACTCCATCGATATGCTGCCTCCGTTTTGGCAGAGTGTGACCCTGGCGAATCCGGTGGTGTATCTCGTCAGCGGTTTCCGTTGGAGCTTCTACGGCATTAGCGATGTCAGCTTAGGAGCTAGCGTGGCGATGATTTTGCTGTTTTTGGCGGCAAGCCTTGCCACCATTGCCTGGATTTTCCGCACCGGTTACCGCTTAAAGCCCTGATGCTGAAGTGACCTCTTCGACGTTTTTATAAAGGTAATGCCTGTTTATGCCGCTACTGCAAAGTACTGTCTACCGCCTTGAGCCATCCCTCGACGGCGAGCGCTTAAGTGTGACGGCCCCGCCTGCCGAGGCCGCTGCCGCCAGCGACGACACGGTGATGGCCAGCCTAGTGAATGCGCTAAACGACACCTACAACACCAAAGCGAAGGGCTGGGGGCGCTTTGCCGAGCAGGGCGAGCAGGCCGGGCCGCTGGTGGCGTGGCTTTCGGCGTATCAAGCCGACGAGCAAACCTTTGCTCAACTGGCGAACGCGATGGCCGAGCGACTGGCCCAAACGCTGCAGGGTCAGCTCTCCGTTGGCGGTTACTTGGTCATTGCCCATCTACAACAGGGCGATACGGAAACGCTGCTGATGGCCCTCATTCACCAACGGGAAGGTATCGGCTTTAACGACGCGCACCAAGCGGTGCCTGCCGCCCAACTGAACACGAGCCAACTCACCCTGGCAGCCCGCATCAACCTGACCCAGTGGCAGAGCGGTGTGGAAAGCACGCAGTACGTCTCGTTTCTAAAAGACCGGGGCGGTAAAAAGCTCGCCGATGGCGTAGCGGCGCTGCTGGGCATGGAAGAGGGCATCGATGCCCCCGCCGAAACCCGCACGCTGCTGAAAGCCTTTAGCGACTACGTCGAAAAAGAGGACCTGGACGACGACGCCAGCCGGGAAAAAACCGATACTCTGGTTGATTACGCCAACGAGCAGCTGCGCCGTGGCGAACCCATGACGCTGGAAGAGCTCTCCGGGCTTGTGGATGAGAAACAGCCCAAGGCGTTTTACGACCATATTCGCAACGCCGACTACGGCCTTTCGCCGGAAATCCCGCCGGACAAACGCACTATCAGCCAGTTTCGCCGCTTCACTGGCCGCGCTGGAGGCGTCTCGATCAGCTTTGATTCACACCTGCTGGGTTCCAGCATTGAGTATGACGAAACCCAGGACCGGCTGATCATCAAGCAAGTGCCCAAACAGCTCAAAGAGCAGCTCGCCAAGCGGAAAGAGTGACAAGGTTAAAAGTGCTTGAACAGCAGCGTAGAGCATGGGTAGCGAGCGGCACCAGGGGCTAACCTATAGAGGCCAAGCGATTAACCAAGCAGCGATGTTCAACAGGCCTGAGCTAAACAGATCGACGCGAAACATACCTACTTTAAACAGAGCTCAATGGCAAAGGAGCGCCGAGACGCCCATGAGCGATACGCGGGAAGCAACGAATTTAACCGAACTGATCCACACCATGGAACGGATGGAGCGGGAAAACGCGCAGGTTAGCGTGGATGATGTGGTGCATGCGGTAGGGAGACGCTCGTTTGGGCCGCTGCTTCTATTGGCAGGCTTGATAACGCTGGCGCCGATTATTGGTGATATCCCCGGCATGCCAACGCTGATGGCGGTGTTAGTGCTGCTGACCTCTTCACAGCTGCTGGTAGGGCGGGAAACGTTCTGGCTGCCTAAATGGCTGCTTAATCGTTCTTTATCACGGCAGAAGTTTGATAAAGCGCTGCACTACATGAAAAAGCCCGCCAAATGGGTCGATGGCTTGCTGGGCGTGCGCTTGGCTTGGATGACCGGCTACATCGGTATTCGGGTGACGGCCTTCGCTTGCCTGCTGGTGGCGTTAGCGATGCCACCCATGGAGTTCATCCCTTTCAGTGCCAATGGCGCTGGATTGGCACTCACGCTGTTTGGATTGGGGCTGGTGGCCAGAGATGGCCTGATGCTGGCGTTGGGATTCTTGCTTACCGGCGTGACCTTCACGGTAGTAGTGATGAGTCTCATCTAATGCTTTACTAGGTTTTTCGCGCTGATTGATAAGGCAAGCCGCGATAGGGGGGGCTGATTACGCAAAACAAAACAAAGCCTGCTAGGCTGGAAGGGTCAGCTCAAGGGTGAGCAACCATCTGCTTTCTCGAAAACGCAACAAGCAAGGAGCACCGTTATGCGTAACATCATCTATATCGTGGGTTTGATCGTGGTAGTGCTGTTTATTCTTTCCCTACTGGGCCTACGCTAAGCGCTACGCTGCTGAACCACTCACTCTATGCCCCCGGCCTGTGCTGCCAAGCGCCCGCTCCTGCCTAGCGGGCGCTTGGCTAACGCGTTAGGCGCAGTCTGCGGCTCCCTGCCCAAACATATCAAATATCAGCTCGCGGCCCATGGCTGTTAACACAAAACGGCCATAGTCATTAAAAGTGGCGGCATCACTCTCTTCCAACACTTGCTGGCAAAGCGCCCAACGGGGGTGCTGATGGCTCAGAGAGATCAACTCCTGGTGCGATAAACCACGCTGTATCAGGGTGATGGTTTCAAGCACATGGCCGCTCTCATAAAGCAGTTCCGCTACGCTAGAAAGGCAGTGGCGCAAGCTGCGCTGTACGTGGAAGGAAGCAGTGGTCGCGGGGGATAATGCTTCAGCGGGCATGGTAGGTTGCTCCTGCAATCGCAGCAAAATGGGTGTGCTGCAGTGCATTATAAAGCAGTAGGAGTGTTAGACCAAGGTCTATGTATTGGGCTGAGTTTTGCGTGTCATCTGAATTACAAAAAAGGTGTGATAGGCTTGCGGCACTCCTTTTTAGAGCTGGTTGATTATGCAGATTAGTGTCTTTGGTACCGGATATGTAGGGCTCGTGGCAGGTGCGTGTTTGGCGGATGTGGGTCATCAGGTCATCTGCATGGATATTGATGCTAACCGCATCGCACAGCTTAGCCGTGGTGAGATCCCTATTTTCGAGCCAGGCCTGAGCCAGCTGGTTACCCATAACGTCGCCGCCGGACGCCTGCGGTTTACCACAGATGCCGCCCACGCGGTCACCGAAAGCGACACGCTGTTTATCGCGGTGGGCACCCCGCCAGACGAAGGTGGCAGCGCCGACCTGCAGTACGTATTAAGCGTCGCGGAAAGTATCGGCCAGCACATGCAGGGCTATAAGCTGGTGGTGGATAAATCGACGGTGCCGGTAGGCACCGCCGAGCGTGTGAGCGACACCATCAGCCGCGTGCTACAGCAACGTAAGGTTGAACACCCTTTCGATGTGTGCTCCAACCCTGAGTTTATGAAAGAAGGCGCTGCCATTGACGACTTCACCCGCGGCGCCCGCATTATCGTAGGCACCGAGAGCGAGCGGGTAAAAGAGCGCATGAAAGCCTGCTACGCTCCCTATAACCGCAACCACGACAAGCTCATGTTTATGAGCGTGCGAGCGGCAGAACTGACGAAATATGCTGCCAACGCCATGCTGGCGACCAAAATCAGCTTTATGAACGAAATGGCGAATTTAGCGGAGCGCTTAGAGGTTGATATTGAAGACGTACGGCGGGGCATAGGGAGCGACCCGCGTATTGGCTATCACTTTATTTACCCTGGTTGTGGTTATGGCGGCTCCTGTTTTCCTAAAGATGTGCACGCCCTTGAGCAAGCTGCTTTGCAATTAGGTTACACGCCGGAATTATTAAAAGCCGTAGAAGCCGTTAATCAGCGCCAAAAACAAACGCTTTACACAAAACTGCAAGAGAGCCTCGGTAACTTAGAGGGGAAAGTGATTGCTATTTGGGGGCTAGCATTTAAGCCCGGCACCGATGATATGCGCGAAGCGCCCAGCCGAGCACTGATGGAAGCCCTGTGGGCAGCAGGCGCAAAGGTGCAAGCGTTCGACCCGGAAGCGATGGGTGAGTGCCGAAGGCTGTATGGCGAGCGTGACGACCTGATGCTCGCAGGCGACCGTATACAGGCAGTAAAAGGTGCGGATGCACTGGTCATCTGTACAGAGTGGAAAGAATTTCGCACCGTTGACTTCACTTGGTTAGCAAGCCAGCTAAATAATAAATTAGTGGTAGATGGGCGTAATTTATACGCACCCAGCGCGTTGAGTGAGGCGGGTGTTTGCTATGTGGGTGTCGGTAGAAAGTCTTAATAAACAGAAGTTTATAGCTTTGGTTTGCTGTTTCTGGTAAATGGGTAAGCCCAGAGCTAATAAATTTGTTAAAGTTAATAGTCTAAATGCCGAATAAATAACTAATTAGCTAACTTGAATAATGGCTGCCGCAAAATCGGTAAGACGGCCGCACAACGCGAAAAAAGGACGGTACGCATGGCTTCCATTTCATCATTGGGTATTGGTTCAGGGCTTGATCTCAACGGCTTGCTCGATCAGCTGCAAGACGCTGAGCGCGGCAAACTGGCCCCTATCGAACGGCAACTGGAAACCCAACAAACCAAAATCTCTGCCTACGGGCAGCTGCAAAGCGCCCTTTCCGAATTTCAAAACGCCGCAGAGGCACTTAACGACAGCGCCCTCTACGAAAGCCTCTCTACCAACGTAGGGGGCGAAGCCATCACCGCCACGGCAGATGGCGAAGCGCAGCCTGGCAGCTACAGCGTAACGGTTGAAACGCTAGCAACCCGCGGCACTCTGGCTTCTAAAGGCGTTACAGCTGTGGATGACGTACTCACCACTGCAGAGGAAACGCTTACCTTTACTTTTGGTAATGGCAACACTCAGGATGTCACCATTGCGGCAGATAGCACCCTCGAAGGTATACGGGATGCCATCAACGCAAAGGAAGATTCGGGTGTTAACGCTACGATTGTATACGATGGCACCGACTATCGGTTGTCGCTGAGTTCAAGTGAAACAGGCGCTGATGCATCCATTAGCAGCTTCTCAATTACTGGGGGCGTTGCACTTGAAGCAGATGGTGGCGTAGATGATAAGGGCGTAAGTACAGGCACACATCAAAGCGGCACAGACGCCGCCCTGAATGTTAACGGCATCGCCATTACTAGTCCTACTAACCAAGTAGAGGGTGCAATTCAGGGCGTCACGCTTAACCTTCAGGAAGAGGGTAATAGCACTGTGGCAGTAGAGCAAAACACCCGCGCAGTACGCGAAGCGATAACCGGCTTTGTCGATGCCTACAACGATCTAAAAGGCACCATTGGCGAACTCACCAGCTTTAATGCGGAAACCGGCGCTGCTGGGGAGCTGCTGGGCGACAGCGCGGTACGCACGGTGGAGTCGCGTTTACGCAGCGTGTTGGGTGGAGGTATCGAAGGCCAGTTCTCGATGCTAACGGATATCGGTATTTCGCTGCAGCGAGACGGCACGCTGGAAATCGATAGCGGCAAGCTAGACGACGCCATTGCCAATAATCAGGGTGCGCTCTCCGCCTTTTTTGCAGGCGCTGCCGATAACGAAGGTATGGCAGGCCAAGTGAACCAAACCATCGAGCAGTTGCTAGGCACTAATGGTACGGTATCCGGCGCGATTTCTGGTGCTGAAAACCGCGTTGAGTCGCTGGGCGAGCGTTACACGCGCATGGAGCAATCCATCGAGCAGACCATTTCTCGCTACCGCACTCAGTTTGGCCAGTTGGATAGCATGATTGCCCAAATGAACCAAACCAGCAGCTACCTCACCCAGCAGTTTGATGCGTTAGGTGCACAGCTAGGCCGAAAATAATACCAACTTTGTTTAGCTATCTCCAAAGCGCCTGCGATAAGCAGGCGTTTTTATTGGGGTAATGGGGTATTCGGAGTTAGGTGATAAAAAAAGACCTAAAGTTAGCCGTTGTTCCGTCGATAAGAATGCTATTAAATCCAGTCGAAACGCCACCGCTGGCGCAATGTATCAATAATTGTGGGTTTAGCCTTTTGCATCGAGGAACATCTGCATGGCGACAATAACCTCTCTAGGCGTCGGCTCTGGCCTGGACCTCACCGGCTTGTTGGATCAGCTTCAAGAAGCGGAGCGGGGCAAGCTCGCGCCTATCACGCTGCAGAAAAAACAGCAGCAGGCGAAAATTTCTGCCTACGGGCAGCTGCAAACATCGCTAAACAGCTTTCAAGATGCTGTAGCGAAACTCAACGACCCGAAGCTCTACCAAAGCCTTTCCGCGAACGTGCGTGGCGATGCCATTAAAGCCACTACCTCCGCCAGTGCCTTGCCCGGTAGCTACCGGGTAGAGGTATCTCAGTTGGCCACCTCTGGCACCCTGGCATCTAACCGCATCACGGGTGAAAAAAAACGCCGCGCTAGACCTACAAGGGGCCACGGCCATACGGCTCAATTTTGGCGGCGCGGATTCGGTCGATATTGCCATTGCCCCCAACAGCAGCCTGGAAGCCATTCGTAACGCCATTAACGCCCACAAGGATGCCGGTGTTAACGCCACCATCATCAACGATGGGGAAGGCTACCGCCTGGCGCTCAGCTCCAAGGCTACAGGTGCGGATGCTTCGATTGAAGGCTTCAGCTTTGTAGATACCAGCCAGGACCCCGCGGCAACGGTAGCAGGGCCCTTTAGCGAAGATGCCGCCACCAAGCGTTCTGGCGAAAATGCCGCGCTCACGGTCAATGGCATTGCCATCAGTAGTGCCAAAAACCAGATTGAAGGGGCCATTCAAGGGGTTACGCTCAACCTGGCCGAGTTGAGTATTGCCGAAGGTGAAACGGCCACCAGTACCATTACCGTCGAACGAGACACCCTCAAGCAGCGCGAAGCCATCAACGACTTCGTGAAAGCGTTCAACGACCTGAAAGGCACCATTGCCAAACTCACCAGCTTTACAGGCGACAGCGAAACCGCAGGCGAGCTGCTAGGCGACAGCACCGTGCGCACCATTGAAAGCCGCTTACGCAACGTGTTGACCGGTGGCGTGGAAGGTGGCGAGCTAGGCACCCTGAACCAGCTAGGCATTACCCTGCAGCGCGACGGTAAGCTGGCAGTGGATGACGACAAGCTATCCGACCTGGTGGCCAATAACCCCCAGGCGCTGAGCGACTTCTTCGCGGGTGATAAAAAAGAGAACGGCCTGGCAGGCAAGCTGTCCACCACGATTGACCAAATGCTCAGCAACAATGGCGTGGTCAAGCTGGCCATTAGCGGTGCTGAAAACCGGGTGAAAAGCCTAGATGAGCGTTTTGAGCGTATGGAAGTGACCATCGAGCGCACCATGAGCCGCTACCGCTCTCAGTTCGGGCAGTTGGACAGTATGATTGCGCAAATGAACAGCATGAGTAGTTACCTCACCCAACAGTTTGATGCACTAAATGCCCAGCTAGGGCGCAAGAGGTAGCCGCTAAAAATCGCCCGCTAGCCCCCATTTCAAGGGGGCTTTTTCACTTCTGAGCCAGGGTGAAGGTGGAAAGAGCCAGGGTAAAAGCAGCCACGGTAGGTGGTGAAGTTGGTGACTGCTGTGGGAGGCAGCTTTAGCTCGCGACCGATGTCAGCTAGTTGCCAAACATTACATAATTTTTTACTACTCACCCTAAAGGTTCTCCCCATCAGGCCGTTAATCAATATAACGGCGCTCCATGTCGCCGAACAGCGGGCCTTCCGGCCAGTTCGCACGCAAGGAGTATCACCATGTCAGTGATGAGTTATTGGTCGGGTAGACCGGACGATTGCTCGTTCCGGCCCCCCACAGATCCGAGCGTGCGCGATTGACGCACTCGGCTCCTCAACCGTCAGGTTCACACGAAGGACGCTCGGTGCACGATTCTCGCTCGCGGTAACGGGAGTGTCAGCAACAGTTGCCTTGCCTTCTCCCACGGGAACCATCCTCTCTGTGATCGCCTCCTGAGCCACTTGATCCAGGTTGTCTGAACCCTGTATTGGAAGCGTTGCAGAGACTCGATGTTGTGGGTTATCCCGTAGTACGCATAGTGCCCCATAACCTTTCGACAGAGTTGGCGGTGCTGATCACGCAGGGGCAGGTGGCGGTTGGCTCGGCACCACAGCGAAATTCGCTTCAGGCCTCGCTTGAACCGGTCCTTGGCCGTTTTCTGCTTGATGATCCAGCGTCCACGCAGGGACTTCCCCCAGTAATAGGTAAAGCCCAGGAAGTCGAAGG
>NZ_LVIA01000059.1:0-3748 GCF_001596805.1 Halomonas sp. KX33721
TTAGCACCACGCGTACTCCAGCTAGGTTATTCGTATTTATCGTCCAATAATTACCGTAGTGCTATCCAACAGTATTTAGAAGAAATTACGCTCAAATGCGGTGAATCCTCCTCGTTGGGAGTACTGGATGGTGATGACGTAATTTACGTTGCTCGTTCAGCAGCGCACCACCGCTTAATGGCAATCACGCTCTCCGTGGGAACACGCTTACCAGCCGCACATACGTCGATGGGACGCGTCTTATTGGCTCAGTTGCCCGAAACCTCGCTAGACGATTATTTAGGACGTATCTCACTACAGCGATACACCGACAAAACCATTACGGATGTATCTAGCCTAAAAACATGCATTAACCAAGTGCGCCAGCAAGGCTATGCCATCTCCGACCAAGAGCTAGACTCTGGGCTTCGCTCGTTGGCCGTACCTGCCTTCGACGCAAACGGTAAACTGCTTGGCGCTATTAATATCAGCACTAATGCCGCTCGCGTCGATATGGACACCTTGCTCAAAGAGTATTTGCCGCTGTTGCAGGAAACGGCGCGCCTCATTCGCACTACGATTAGTGCGTAGCCCCCAATACCGACAACGCCTTATCCAGTGACGCCTGCTGGCGGCTTGCATACAGCGCAATCTCATCAATCACGGAGGCCCCCAGGTCACGTTCGAATTGGGCTTGGTTGGCTTGGCTTGCGTATTCGTCGCGCTGCTCGCTGCCCAGGTTCGACTGGAAGATGCCCGCCGCGCTGACCGGCAGAAAGTCCTCATAAATCATGGGCTGGCAAGTCAGCGCGCCTTGCTCGATGAGTGCGTCAAGGGTATCCGGGTTAATCTGCGCGGGTAGTGATGCAGTGGTACCCGGCACGGCGTGATAGTGGAAGAACGCCAGCCCTTCACGACGTAGCGTGGCGTGGTCGTCTGGGAATGCTTGGAATACTTCCGCCAGCTGCGCCTGATGAGCGCTGTTATCTTTAGCGGGAGGCAACTGCTGCGACTTGGCCAGCAGGCGGTCGTATAGCGCGCGTCCTTTTTGAGTGAGCGCAACCCCGCGCTGCTCGATCTCGCCAAAACGGGCGGTATGGTGGCCCGCCACGCTGTCGGCAAAGGTAATGGTCTCTTCCAGCGCTTTGAAGCTGGTTTGGCGCAGTAGAATCGGGCAGC
Organism: Halomonas sp. KX33721; assembly: GCF_001596805.1. Lineage (NCBI taxonomy): Bacteria > Pseudomonadati > Pseudomonadota > Gammaproteobacteria > Oceanospirillales > Halomonadaceae > Halomonas > Halomonas sp. KX33721. The sequence continues at coordinate 1,159 of NZ_LVIA01000059.1, forward strand.
GGCGACGGGGCGGGCCTTCGATCACCGCCTTAGGGTCGATGCCAACACTCGGCATCTGCTGCTGTACTGCATCGATATCCAAGGTGCGCGGGGTTAAATGGTTGATATGCGGGCCTCTAAAGCTCACCACGTCGGCAATCAACCGATGCTCTTGATGCAAACGGTCGTAGGTGGCGCGGTCGACGGTGGCATCGTGGTGCCAGCGGAACGTATTGAGCGCGGCCTGCACGAATGCCTTGGCATCGGTCGCGTTTAGGCCACCCTGCTCTTCGCAGCGGGCGATTAGCGCCTGGGCCTCGGGGGTGACGATTTCACGGTGGGAGAGAATTTCCCGCGCCTGCTCGCGAAGCGCTGCGTTTTCGATGAGCTCTAGCCGCAGCAGCGAGGTAAAGACACGAAAGGGATTGCGCTTCAAGGCGTCATCATCCACCGGGCGAAACGCCGTGGAGTGCACCGGTACCCCGGCAGCCGCCAAGTCGTAATACCCCACGGGGTGCATGCCCATCACCGCAAACATACGCCGCAGCAGTGACAGCTCTTCAGGCAAACCAACGCGGATCGCTCCATGCCGCTCAACGCTAAGGCGCGCCAGTTCGTCTGACGCTTCGAGCGTATGTGCTAAGGCGGCATCCTCTGCCAGCACATCATGATTCACGCTCTCTACCAGCGAGAGCAACGTGCCATATTGCGGCACTTCCTGTTGATACATCGCCGACATCGCTTTGGAAAACTGATCGCGAATATCGTCGGCGCTTACATGAGCAGCATCCATGAAGCGTTCCTGTCGGTTAATTGTTGAAGAATGCGATGATCACCATAGTAGCGCTGCAGTGGCCGGGAAAATTTCATAATTTTGGCCGTTATCTTCATTAACACGCCTTGCGCCCCCACCACCGCTCATGGTGTTACGGGTACACTAGGTTTTGTTTACATTCTTTTTCTCCTTTTCGACAAAGGCCACCGCTTAGATGACTGCCCCACGCGCACCGCTACCGCTCTATCTCGGCTTGCCCATGTGGGCCAATCAGGATTGGCAGGGCAGCCTCTACCCGCGCCAAGCCAAAACCGACCTGCTCAGTGATTACGCGGCAGTGTTTTCCAGCGTGGAGGGCAATACGACGTTTTACAGCGGCGCACCTAAGCCCGACACCATCGCTGCCTGGGCGCGCCAAGCTCCCGCTCATTTTCGCTTTTGTTTTAAACTGCCCGCCAGCGTGACGCACGACCAGCGTCTCGGCAGTTTAGCGTCTGCCTGGGAGTTTATAGAGGCACTGACGCCGCTCCATGACCGGCTTGGTCCAACCATGGTCCAACTACCGCGTGATTTCGGTCCCTCAGAGCTACCTAAACTCGAAGCATTGCTCGCCCACTGGCCAGCGCATCTGCCCTGCGCCGTGGAGGTGCGCCACCCTGTTTTTTTCCACAAGGGTGAGGAGGAGAAAGCCTTCAACCAATTGTTGATAACTTATGGCGCCAACCGTGTGATGCTCGATGTGCGCCCCGTCTTCTCGACCCCTGCCAATGGCCATGCAGGTCTCGCTCATGCCCAACAGGAAAAGCCGAAAGTCCCGTTACACGTGCTTTCCACAGCGGAGCTGCCGATTATTCGCTTCATTGGCCATATTGACAAAACCATTAATACTCGCTACTTCGCTCCGTGGATAGAGCGCCTAAAGCTGTGGATAAGTCAGGGGAAAACCCCTTTCTTATTTGTGCATACAGCGGATAACCGCGAGTCCCCCGAGATGGCTCGACACCTGTACCACACCCTTCAACAGCACATCGCACTGCCTGAGCTTGACCCCTTTGCCGATGAAAAGCAGAGCCAGCTGTTTTAAGCCGTCTTTTTAGATGAGCTGACTGGCATGCCCTACCATGATCGGATAAATTGCGCGTTCTTTCGGAAAAGTACGCTGGCAATTTCTCTATTTCCGAAAATCGGCGCAGCAAGCCGATAACGACTCATTACAATTGAACGTATAACACAGGTGATTTATGGCAAAACTTGCACATGCACAGTGGTCATCGCGTATGACCTTTGTGCTGGCCGCAGCGGGCTCAGCGGTTGGCTTAGGAAATATTTGGAAGTTCCCGTACATGGTGGGCGAAAGCGGCGGGGCTGCTTTCGTATTTGTTTATCTGCTTTGTATTGGACTCATTGGCTTGCCCATTCTTGTTTCTGAGTGGCTTATCGGGCGGCGCGGCCAGAAGAATCCAGCAAGCACGATGTCTGAGCTGGCACGCCAAGCCAATAAATCCAGTATGTGGGCCGTGGTGGGTATTAGCGGCATTGTGGGGGCGTTTTTAATCCTGTCGTTCTATAGCGTGATCGGCGGCTGGTCGCTCTACTACACCCTTAACTCCGTAAGCGGCACCTTCAGCGGCCAAGACGCGACGGCATCGGGGCGCTGTTTAACGGTATGCTCAGCAACCCCGGGCTGCTCCTGCTTGGCCACTCTGCCTTTATGCTGTTGGTGATTGGTATTGTTGCCCGTGGTGTAACAAAAGGGCTGGAAGGCGCTGTACGCATCTTGATGCCGGTACTCGCGTTACTGCTGGTCGTGCTGATCGGTTATGGCATGTCGACCGG
>NZ_LVIA01000060.1:0-5576 GCF_001596805.1 Halomonas sp. KX33721
CCAGGCGTACCGACCCGCTGCCGCGCTTTGGCGACAAGCACGCGCGTAATTGGCAGTTGGGTAGTGGGCGACCGCGCGTGTGGCATGGGCRWYSCCCGGCGGCCTCCGGCAGCAGTCCGGCCAGGGGGTAGGCGATGGCGGTCCAGCAGGCTCATCGCGATGACCGGCCCGGGCGAGATCCTCGGCCAGCTCGCAGCCGACCATGCCGCCCCCCACCACCGCCACCCGCGCCGGCCCGTCGGCCAGGGCCCGCTGCAGCCCGCTCCAGCCGGCCAGGTCGTTGACCCGCCAGCAGTGCGCCTCGGGCAGCGCCGCGGGCAGCGCCGGCCGGGCGCCCATGGCCAGCACCAGGCCGGTGTAGCTCAGGGTGCCGCGGGTGGTGCGTAGGCGGCGCGACTGCGGCGAGAGGCCGGTGACGAAGGTGCGGGGCAGCAGCTGCACGCCCAGGCGCCGTGCCGCCTCGCTCCCGGATTCCCGCACCAGGTCATCGGCGCTCTGGCCGCGGCTCAGCGCCACCGACAGCTCCGGCTTGTGGTAGCGGTCGCCCGAGCAGGCGGTCACCAGGGTGATCGGCAGGTCGCGATCCAGGGCCCGCAGGGCCTCCACCGCCGCCCAGCCGGCCAGGCCGGCGCCCACTACCACCGCACCGACGCGGCGGGGGCTGGCGTCGGCCGCCACGGCGTCCACCGGCTCCCTCGGCACGAAGGGCTCGAAGTCCGCCTTGGTCACGCCGCACAGCGGGCACTCCCAGTCGTCGGGGATATCCTCGAAGCGAGTGCCGGGGGCCAGGCCGCTGTCCGGGTCGCCCTCCGCCTCGTCGTAGATCAGGCCGCAGGCGCGGCAGATGTACTGCTGAAAGGGACGCTCCTCGCTCATGACGGTATCTCCTCGCGCATCAGGCGCGCCATCTCCCAGCGCAGGTGCTTGATGGCCGGCGTCACGATGGCCACGAAGTGCGCCTCGCGAATGCGCCGCTGGGGAGCCGCGCTCATCAGATAGCCCCTGGCCCCCTGGTGGAGCAGCGCCGACTGGGAGGCGCGCAGCGCCAGCTCGGCCCCCTGCACCCGGGCGTCCAGCACCTCGAGCAGGAAGTCGCGGCCGCCCTCGAAGGGGGTCTTCGCCAGCGTCAGGGCGCGCTGGCGCAGCTCGTCCAGCTCCGCCTGCAGGGCGTCGGGGCGCTCGTCGAGATGCTGGTTGACGTGCCCCAGCGCCGGCTCCACCTCGCGGATGGCGTCGATGCTGCCCTGGGTGACCCCCACCGCCATGCCGGTCTGCAGCAGGATGAAGGCGGCCTTGATGCGGGCGATGAAGGGGCGCGCCGGGTCGGCGATCAGCTCATCCTCGCCGACGAAGTAGTCCTTGAGGGTGATGCTCCAGGTGCTCGAGCCCTCCATGCCGGAGAAGGCCGGGCACTGGCGCAGCGCCACCTCCTCCCGGCAGTGCAGCACGAACATGATCTCGTGGGAGAGGCTGCCGTCGGCGCCCTCGACCCCGGCCAGGGCGCCGCAGTACTGGCCGGCGGCGATATGGCTCACCCAGGGCAGGGTGCCGCTGACCCGATACCCCCCCGGGACCCGCCGGGCCCGCAGCGCCAGGCTCTCGATCCCCGACAGCGCCTTCATGGGGTTGGAGAGCGCCGTGCCGCCGAAGCTGTCGCCCCGGGCGTGGCGCTCCAGGAAGTCACCGCAGAGCGCCGGGTTGCCCGACTGCTCCAGGTAGAGGCCGAAGACATCGTGGGCCCAGACCAGAAAGCCGGTGGTGCCGCAGTGGCGGCTGACCTCGGCCATGGCACCGATGGCCTGGTCGAAGCGCTGGCCGCGGCGGTCCAGGTGGGCCCCCAGCCCCCCGGCGCGGCCCAGGGACGCCATGATCTCCAGCGGGTAGTGGCCCCGGTCGATGCGTCCGGCCATCTCGGCCAGGGGGCCGGCGGCAATCCGCTCGACCCGCGACAGGATATCGGCACTCGAGGCGTCACCGGGTGGAAGCCCCGGGGCGGGGGGCGGCGCGGTGCGAACGGCGTTGGCAGTGGCGGCTTCGATCATGGTCATCTCTCCGTGCAGGCGTTCAGGGGTACGGTCGCGCGGCTTATTCCGGGTCCGCCAGGCTGATGCTGAAGGGGATGGGGTTACGCATGGTGTTGGCCACCGGGGAGTAGAAGTTGGCGTGCCGGACGATCTCGTCGAGCTCCTCGCGGCTGGCGTCGCCCTCGACCAGCACCTTGACGCGGATCTCCTGGAAGCCCATCTCGGGAGGCTGCTTCTCGGCGCCGCCGGCTCCCCAGGCGGCGGGGTTGCCGATATCCCCCTCCAGGAAGATCTCCAGGCGGCTCAGCTTGACCTGCTTCCAGGTGGCCACGGCGGTGATGCCCACCGCCAGGCAGCCGCCCAGGCCGGAGAGCACGATCTCGCCGGGGGCAGGCGCGGTATCTTCGCCGAACAGGTGCAGGGGCTCGTCCACCACCACCTGGTGCCCGCTGACGTGGCTGATGGTGCGGTACTGCCCTTCGGTGACGGTGTGGACCTTGTTGGTGCCCCGGGTGGCAGGGTTGCTGCGGCCCTTCTCGGCGAAGCCCAGCAGGCCGTCACGGTCGATGGGGCGCAGATAGTCGGAGCCGGTGGTGGCAACGGTGGCGGAAACGGTGGCTTCGGCGGCTTGGCTCATGGTGTTCTCCTGGGTGTCTCGAATGGCTTGATGAACGTTTTCACCAAGCAGCTGCAAGCCAGGCACCAGGAATGCCAAAAACCCTACTGAGTCTTTTATTTTCAGATACTTGAAAACCAGGCAAGGGACCTCGACCGATCCCGGGAAGCCCGACAATGTCGGACAGAGTGGCGACAATGTCGACAATTGGTGCGACGCACCATGCCAAGAGGCCATGGCGGTGCAGGGAGAGGAGCGGTATCAGCGACAGGTAGCGCCCCCTCTCCGGGCCAAGGGGGCAAGCGCGCTGCGGGACTGCTAAAGTACTGGGCGCCAATCGCAACGGCGGCACCCCTTCATTTCATTCGCCCACCAGACAAGGAACGTTACATGGACCACAACTCTCAGGAACTTCTGCGCGACCTGATCGAGCCGCTCTACCGCGGCAAGTTCTGGATGCAGCTCACCGGCGTGATGCTGATCCTCTCGGGGGTGCTGACCGCCCTCTCCATCGTCGGCCTGATCGTGGCCTGGATTCCGATCTGGGCGGGCTGGGTGCTGATGCAGGCGGCGGGCGCCGCCGGGCGGGTCTTCGAGAGCGGCGACACCCGGGACATGAAGTTCGCACTCGGCAGGCTCAAGACCTACTTCACCATCTTCGGCGTGCTGATCCTGATCTACCTGGCCATCGCCGTAGGCGGCATGCTGTTCGGCGCCATCGGCATGATGGGCATGATGGGCGGCAGCTGGTAGCGGCTGACGCCCCACAGCGGACCATCACGCGAGCGCCCCCGCCGGGAAACCGGCGGGGGCGCTCTTGCCTGGCGCCATTGCCGTGTCCGAAGGTAGAACCTATACTATATCGCAAAGTGCGATAGAGCAGACGCCATGCATGTCATCACCCAGAAGCGCATCTGGGAAGCCAAGCAGAAATGGCCCCAGGCCGCCTCTGCACTGGATGCCTGGTATCGGCTCATGAAGTCGAGCGAGCCCGCCAGCTTTGCCGAAATGACCTCGGGCCGCTCGCGATGCAACTGACCGAAGCTCAGGCGGCAGTAGAGCGCCAGCGCCTGCAGTCGGTCTTGGTCGCTCCATGCCTTACGCTCTGCCACTGAACATGCCTCGCCTCATTCCCCATTTCATCTTCGAGCGTACCGGCAGCCCTTCTGGATGCCAACGGCGTTACTTCTCCCTCGCCACCCGGCCCATCAGGTAGAACTCCTCGTTGGGCGGGGTGCCGGCGAGGGTGACCAGGCGGTTGGACATGCCGAAGAAGGCGGCGATGGCGCCGATGTCCCAGATGTCGTCCTGGGTGAAGCCGACCTCCAGCAGGCGGGTCTGCCACTCGTCGGTGAGCTCTCCGACCTCCAGCCCCGAGTGCATGGCGAAGTCGAGCATCACCCGGTGGCGCTCGCTCAGATTCGCCACCCGGTGGTTGATGGCGACCTGGTCGGCCAGCAGCGGGTCCTTGCTGTAGATGCGCACCAGGGCGCCGTGGGCCACCACGCAGTAGAGGCACTGGTTACGGGCGCTGGTGGCCACCACGATCATCTCCTTCTCCGCCTTGGTCAGGGTGTCGGACTCCCGTTCCATCAGGGCGTCGTGGTAGGCGAAGAAGGCGCGGAACTCGGCCGGGCGGTGGGCCAGCATCAGGAAGACGTTGGGGATGAAGCCGGCCTTCTCCTGCACCGCCAACATGGCGTCGCGGATGTCCTCGGGGAGGTCCTGGATCGACTCGGGGATGGGAAAGCGGCTGATGGGCACGGTCATGGTGGCTCCTGGCGTTGTGGTTGTTATGGATACCCTCCAGTTAACGTTAACGTCAGGGTGCTGTCCACACGATCTCGGTCGCAGGTGAGTCATCAATCGAGTAGGAGGGGGAGTCGCCTCCCCCGTCCTCTCACACCACCGGGCATACGGTTCCGTACCACGGCGGTTCACGAAGAACGTCTAAGCCCTTTTGATCGTATCGAGTACCGAGATCAGGCCCAGACGGTCGAACCACTTCCGAGGCAGAGCCTGATTCATGTGCGAGGCGCCGGCGTTCCACCAGGCGCCTCGCCCATTCCCCGCTGACTTCCACGCCCGCTGGTCGTCCAGACCCAGCGCCAGGAGCTTGCGGCGCCGGGTCCATGGGTGCTTCCACTGCCGCCAGATCACGCAACGTAGTCGGCGTCGTGTCCAACCATCCAGCGCTTCCAGCGGGCGCTCTACGTCGACGAGGGAGAAGTAGTTGGCCCAGCCCCGCAGGACCGGGGTCAACTCTTCGATAACGCGCCGTATGTTGCGCCCCCTGCCACGCTTGAGGATCACGCGGACACGCTGCATCAGGCGCTGCAGGCTGGCCTTGGCTAGCGTCAGTTTCGGCTGCTTGTGCCGAGTGAGACTGTAGCCCAGATAGCCGCGTTTCCATGGCCGATCCACCGCACTTTTGTGGCGGTTGACCGTCAGCCGGAGTGAGTTCTCGAGAAAATCACTCAGGCTAGCCATAACGCGCTCACCCGCTCGCTGACTCTTGACGCATACCTGCAGGTCGTCGGCGTAGCGGCAGAAGCGGTGACCGCGGCGCTCCAGTTCCTTGTCCACGTCATCCACGCTAGCAGTGGGCTCAGCGGCCCACCCTGGGGCGTGCCCTGCCGGCGTGGCGCGGCCAGGCCGTCCTGGAACATCCCGGCTTCCAGATAGCCTCGGATCAGGCGCAACACTCGCTTGTCGCGGACGCGGCGCGCGATCCGCGCCATCAGCAGGTCGTGGTTCACCCGGTCAAAGAAGGCTTTCAGGTCAAGATCGACCACCCATCGGTGGCCGGCAGTGACATGGGCCTTCATCGCCGAGACGGCCTGCTGGGCACTGCGCCCTGGCCTGTAGCCGTAGCTCGATGCCGAGAATGTCGGATCGAAGATCGGCGTCAGTACCTGAAGCAGCGCCTGCTGGAT
>NZ_LVIA01000061.1:0-4166 GCF_001596805.1 Halomonas sp. KX33721
ATCTGGTCAAGATTGACCCGTGGTTTGCCAGCTCCAAGACCTGCCATGTCTGCCAGCACAAGATGGACGCCATGCCGTTGAACGTCCGGTCGTGGGAGTGCCCCGCCTGCCACACACAGCACGACCGGGACATCAACGCGGCGCTGAACATCAAGCATCAAGGCATTATCGAGCTGAAGGCGGAAGGGCTGTCCGTCTCTGCCCATGGAGGCTTGCGTAAGTCCGGCACATCGTCGGCAGCTGCCTGAGAAGTGGGAAGCCTCGCCCGTGGCGCGTCAGCGCTTAGGGCGGGGAGCAGTCACTCGAACAAATGCTGATCAACCGCCAAGTAACTGCAGCTGACGCCACCCATATTGCTAAAGGTGCGCTGATGCGCAAAAGCACCGTGCGCACCCTGCACAAGCTACGCCAAGGGTTAGGCCGGGCCATTCGCCACCCCGATGACGACGTGCTGATCACCCTGCTAGAACCGCGCATTCCCAGGCCATCTGGCACCGCTGCCTGCCAGGGCGTACACACCCAACAGGTGCTGCTAGGGGCAATACCCGCACGGTTTTACGCCGCCTATCAACAGGCAGAAGAACCCGGTGGGCTGCAAACGGTTAAACCACTGAATGCCCCAGCGCTCACCGCGCTTCTATAATGCGATAATAGAACAGCTTACTACCTGTCGTTGTGAGCGCAGCGAAGCAATCTCTCCTCTGTCATCGCGAGCGAAGCGTGGCGATCTCGGGTTTTGAAGCAGCCTCACACCCTGTAATGAAAAACCTACAACCCCTGTTACCAAGTTTTACAACTTTTTTTTACCACAAGCCCTAAAGATTCTCCTCGCCGCGCCGTTAACTATAACAACGGCGCACACAGTGGCCGAAAAGCGGGCCTTCAAGGCCAGTGTTAACGTAAGGAGAATCACACCATGTCAGTGATCAATACCAACATTACTTCCATGATTGGCCAGTCCAATCTGCAGAAGAGCCAATCTGCCCTGCAAACCTCCATGGAGCGTTTGTCTTCTGGTCTGCGCATCAACAGCGCCAAGGATGATGCTGCGGGTCAGGCAATCGCCAACCGTATGACCGCCCAGATCACCGGTCTGGCTCAGGCCCAGCGTAACGCCAACGACGGTATCTCCGTTGCCCAGACTGCCGAAGGTGCACTGAATCAGGTCAACGATAACCTGCAGCGTATTCGTGAACTGTCCGTACAGGCTCAGAATGACACCAATTCAGCCAATGACCTGCAGTCCATTCAGGACGAAATTGGTCAGCGCTTGGATGAAATCGACCGCATTTCCAAAGAAACTGAATTTAATGGTGTAAAAGTTCTAGCTGAGGACACGGGCCTGAAGATTCAGGTTGGTGCGAATGATGGGCAGCAAATCACTGTTAATTTGCAGGAAATTAACGCAGCAACACTGAAGCTTGATGATTTCCGTGTTGCTGCTGATCAACAGGCCACTCTTGATCAGCTTGTTGATGACTTTGGTGCCCAGCAACAAACCCGTGCAAGTTATAATGGTACAGGGGCAACAGTGAATGCTGCCATCGAGATTGATGCTGACGGCAAGGCCGTTTTAGCCGATGACAGCGCTGTTTATTTGATGGATGATGGTGACTTTACTTCTACGGAAGCACGCGCCGCTGTCGCTGTCGCTAACATTGCAAATACTACTGATGGCGCAGCAGCAGCTGGCTGGACTGCTCAGGGTACTTATAATGGCAGTGAGACAGCTGCTGAATATAAGGCGACTCTCGAGGATGGTCGTGTTGTTACGGCAACAGTAAACAATACCGACGATTCCTTCAGCTATCAGATTGACGGGAAAAACTTCGGTGGCGATTTGTTCTTGGCTGATGGCGGTGGTTTTACCGTTGTCGAAAACCGTAACCAAGCTACTGAAGCTGATCTTGAAGACTCATCTCTTGAGCGTACTGACGCTACCTATGCAATCGATACAACAATATATCGTGTCAATATCGACGGCGAAGTGCGCAATGATAACGATGTAGCTGTTTATGTTTCAGCTGACAATGAAGGCAATCCCACTCTGGCTTTAGAAGGCGATCAGCGTGCAGCGACCGATAACCCGCTCGCGGCGCTTGATTCCGCACTAAAACAAGTGGACAGCCTGCGCTCTGAGTTGGGTGCCGTTCAGAACCGTTTCGAGTCTGCCATCACCAACCTGCAGACCAACGAGACCAACCTGTCTGCCGCCCGTTCGCGCATCGAAGACGCAGACTACGCAGTCGAAGTAGCCAACATGACCCGCGCGCAGATCCTGCAGCAGGCCGGTACTTCTGTATTGGCACAGGCTAACCAGATCCCGCAGAACGTTCTTTCTCTGTTGGGTTAATTGGTTAGCTTTTAAGCTGATTGATCGATATAACGGGGCCGAAAGGCCCCGTTTTTGTAATGGAGAGATAAAATGGCAAAAGGTATCTGTGCTAATCATTTAGAAAATGGAGATGTCAATAATGTAAGGGTTGATTATGGCAATGGGATGATAATGGATATAGACATCGACTATTACATCCAAAAAGAAATTTTGCCGGATTACAATCAGCTTCCTGACTGCAGTGCTGCGCTAGTAAAGGAGGATGAGAGCCAATAATTAAGCGTATAATATCTCACAGAGCGTGCTTTCTCTTCTGGGTTGATCTAAACTTTAGAAGTGAAGCCTTGTTTTTAAATAGTATTTAGCTTGGTTTTTTCATAGGGGTGGGCGATGAGTAGCTTAAAGGTGGTTGTTGAAACAAATGGTAAGGGTATAAGTAGCTATGAATTGGTAGAGTTTTTAAGATATTTCAGAGCCGCTTATGTCGCCTCTTTAAAGAATATTAAAAAATATGAATATCAGGTTGCTGATCTGAAAGATGTAGATATTATTAAAATGGCTAATATCTTTAAGCTTTCACATGTGAGTGATAGCGTAGATAGTTTGATTGCAGTTGATTGTGGTGATAGTGAGTTGGAGCTGATTGATATTAAAAGAGAGAACCCTCTTTCTTTTACTTTTTCAGGTTCTGGTTTAAAAGTGGCTGTCGCCTTAACTGTTGTAGCATGGCTGTGTGGAGCAGAGGTTTCTGTCTCAGAAATAGAAGCTGGCCCTTTTAAAGCTGAGAGTGTTGAGATAAAACTACCCTCATTAGCTGATGGAGTTTCAAGGTTTGATTTTATTTTCCATGAAAATTCAACGCAGAGAACAAAATTAGATGATAATTAAAAAATGAACTAGTGAGGCTTGTGTGTGAGCGCAGCACTATATTAACTAGGCACTACTGGATACGAGAGGACGATGGTGTCATAAACGTTTATGCCCATTGATCTAGGTGAATTAAATGGCTAACAAGCTATCGCGCTGAGGAAATGGTTTTGGATTAAAGGGGAGGGTAGATGCGTTTTGATAGTAGCGATTACCAAAATATTAGAAAAAAAGTTAAAGCCCGAGAACGGGTGCTGTTTGACGTGGCTAGAGAAGCGACAGTGTTTAATCGCTCTCCTGCACCTAGTAAATGGACACCTTACCCGCTATCAATTTTGAGCAATACTGAGTTGCGTTTTGTTCGCGGATGTCTTGCTTTACAGAATAGCTGGGGAGCGCTCCTTCATCGGGTAGAGTTTGATGTTCAAGCGCGAAAAGGCTGCGTTTTTTTATAAGTATAAAAACTCATTAACAGTGCGTGTAATGATTTTATGGTGACTTATATGATATCTATTCAATCACTAATTGCCTTGTGATCTTAGCGATGACAATTTGCTGTTGCATTTTGAAAATTTTCAAAGACATTAGTGAGATGGTAGCTGCTGTTATACCAAATATGTAACCTGAATCCGTGAGACCGGCCCCCGGAAGCACTTCTAACCCACTGACCTGCATGGCAATATAGCCATTATCGCCATTCACCCAGACAGTGCCATGCCCAACATAAAGTTCCGCGCCAGTTGCCGCACCCTCACCAGCCACGCCGGGCTGTCCATCATCGGGCAATGCTTCGAGATCGCTGGCGTCGACAGCATCGACAGCCGCTTCCCCACCACGCTGGGCATGCGCACCAGTGACGTGATCAAGAGCTACCTGGGCCTGCTGTGTCTGGGCATGAGCGACTATGACGCTGTCGAGAACTTCCGCCGCGACAAGCCCTTCCAACAACTGCTGACCCTGCAGA
>NZ_LVIA01000062.1:0-2655 GCF_001596805.1 Halomonas sp. KX33721
GGGCCCCATGTCGCCCTGGCCGCCGCCCATCATTCCGCCCATCATGTCAGGGCCCATGCCGCCTTGGCCGCCGCTGCCGCCCGTCATGCCGCTACCCTGATTGGGCTGATTGGTCGGCATGCTCTGGGCGAGAGCGATGCCGCTACCACTGGCACCGAGTGCCAGGGCGAGTCCGAGAGCGAGAGTATGCTTGCGAATTTCCATGATCCTTCTCCTAGCGAGCTGTTGGGCCCATTCAGGCCCTTTGCTGACATTATTCGGCTACGTGCTGCACAGAGGTCAATCCCATGTAACAGTGACTTTCACCTTTGTCTCGTTATGGTCTTCAGACATCGTTCATTCTCCCCGTTTGGCGAACAAGGCGCATGGCTTCGTGCTCTTCAAGTGCTAAAAGGGAATCTAAGAGCTCTTTAGCCTCAGGAATTTCCGCTTTGCCAACGAGGGTTCGATAAAGGTTTATCGTTTGTTCATGGAAATCAAAAACCTCTCGGCAAATGTCGTCAACACTTAGCGTGGAATAGGGCGCATCGCAGGTACGATGCGTACGGATAGGTTTATGCTCCAAATAGTCATAAACGTAGGTTTTTAATGCTTTCGCGTCAACAGTCTGTTCAAAGCGCGCCACAACGCGCTGCATTTCCGCTTCCTGTGCAGCTAAGTAATTGAGCAACATGCGAGCGCGCTCTTCTTCGTGTATATCGGCGCAATGAGCAAGGCAAGCTGCAAGATGCTCGTGTAACTGACGGGTCCAATCGATCAATTCACCAAAGGTTCTAACGTCCATTTGGTACCTCCTATAACGCTATTAACGTTAATGAGTGTGAGAGTGCTCGCTATCGTTTGAAGCGTCGCGTTTGGATAGGAAAATCCATTCGCCGAGTAAAAGAGTAGCCATTACTACGCCAGCAACGATGAGCACCATGGGGTCCGAAATGGCTTTTACCCATAAAAAGCCGATTAACACGACAGCATCTAGTAGTATGGCAATGCTAGGAATAACAGGATTAGCCCCCACTCTGTCCTTGAGATGACGAAGCACACCCCAGTGGATGGCCATATCCATGATCAGGTAGAAAATGATGCCTAATGCTGCGATGCGGCTCAGGTCAAAAAAAAGCGGTGAGCACTAAGCCAAATACGATGGTGTACACCAGTGTATGCTTTTGTACACTGCCGGGCATGTGGAAATGGCGGTGAGGAACCAGCTTCATTTCTGTCAGCATGGCGAGCATGCGTGAAACGGCAAAGACGCTGGCGATGATACCGCCCGCCGTTGCCAACATGGCGAGAATGACGGTAAACGCAACTGCCGCTTCACCCAGTGCGGGACGGGCAGCGGCGGCCAGGGAGTAGTCTTGGGTTTCGATAATTTCAGGCAAAGATAGGTTGCTGGCAACGGCAAAACCGACAAGGGCATAGATCACCACGCATAGCGCAATCGAGATCGTGATAGCTTTGCCAAGATTCCGCTTAGGATCTTTAAGCTCCGAACCACTATTGGTAATCGTCGTGAAGCCTTTAAATGCCAGTATGCCGAGCGCCGTAGCACCTAAAAAGCCCGTTATCGTAGGCGTAGGTGCATCGTTGCCAGCACCCATTTCGATGGAGTCGGCAATAAACACGCCGACAATACCAAACACTATAATGCCACCTATTTTGATAAATCCGAGCACCGAGGCGACGGTCTCGATCAAGCGGTTGGCGGATAAATTGATCAAAAAGGCTATTAGCAGTAAACCAACCCCGAGTAGGGGCACAAATAGTGAACGATCCCCCAGGTCAAACAACTCAAGCGTGTAGGAACCAAACGTTCTCGCCAAAAAACTCTGTGCGATCACCATGGAAAAATACATCAGGAGGGCATGAAAGGCGGTGGGAAGCGTCGGGCCATACGCTTTCTGTAAATACATGCCAATCCCACCTGCTGATGGGAAGGTATTGGACATTTTAACGTAAGAATAAGCGCTGAAAGAGACAATGACGGCAGCGGCCAGAAAGGCTAGAGGAAATAGCCGACCAGTCATTTCGGCCATTTGGCCGGTTAGCGCAAAAATACCGGCCCCAATCATCACGCCGGTGCCTAATGCAACGGCACCGACCAACGAAAGACTGTTTTCTTTATATTGTGGCGTTCTATCCTGCCCAACCATGAAAGCGACTCCTTGTATTAACGGCAACCACAGCAGCAATAACTGCCGAGGACTCCTGTGCGGTGTTTTTTGATGCTATATAAATTAAATATAGAACCTATGTGCAGCCACATGGCAAATGACTAACGCAAGGTCTGATTTTGCGAGGCCACAGGCAAGCAGCTCTTACCCTAACCTGAATCCGTGAAGCCGGCGCCGACACTTTCCCTATCACCGCCAGCGAGCACTTTTTGATCATTCGCCCCGTGCAAGTTGGCTTTCGCAAGCCCGTTATTGCCAAAACCCACCGTGCTGATCGGTGCTGACGGCCCGTTTTGTCATGCCTTTCCACCCGCCAGGCACGACATATCTGGCGATCGCGTGTCGCTTGGAACTGCTTGTGGATAGAGTGTCGCCGATTGACGGTCAGCATGGCGTTCCTCGTGGATAACGCAGTCGGCTCCGCAGCGTCTTGAGCACCGTCATGCGCCCGATATCCTGCCCGAAGTCGAGGATGATCTGCCGT
>NZ_LVIA01000063.1:0-2752 GCF_001596805.1 Halomonas sp. KX33721
GGACCACCAGACCTCCCAGGGTAAGACGCGCGACCTTCCCGCTTATGCCTGTCGGATTTACGTCATGGCGTTCCGTGCAAGTATCGGGCTTTGGTGATGCGTGCCACCTCACCCCGCCATGACGCCTCGTATCCGCTTCCTGTTCGTCAGGCCAGCGTTTTGCCTCGGGCTGCCTTCAGATTCTCCCTCGCGGGAGACACCCTTGCCGTCGGCTAGCACTTCCCCTTGCCGGGCGTGCAGGGGACTTTCACCCCCAAGTCATTCCAAGGCACCACCCTTGGAAACAGCGCCAGTCAGGCGCTGCGCGCCATGCCTGGCGCACACGCAAAAGGCGGCCAGTGGCCGCCTTTGAGCGTCGTGTATTGGATTACTGACGCTGTAACTGCAGCATCTCGCCATTTTCGAAACGGCGGCGCTCAGGGTCGATTAGCTCCAGGGTACGTTCATCAATACGCTGGAAGTAGTAGATTTGGCCGTCGCCGTTCGGCGTTAGCTCATATACCGTGGCATCGGGGTCAGAGGGCGTACCGGTCAGCACTTCCCAGTTACCGGCATAGTTTTCATCCGGCGGAGTCTGGGGGTGATTACGGTAAGTCGCATCCAGCGTGAACGTCCGCTCTTCCGGGGCGCTCATCTCTTCTCCCACCAACGTTACATCCAGGTCAATGCCGTCACAGTTACGGCAAGGCAGAGTGCCTTGGTAGTTAGCCTGTGATGCGGTCATGCCTGCATCTTCGCGCTGATCCGTTGGGCCAGCTGCGCAGCCCGCCAACAGTGCCAACATAGCCGAACCGGCTAGCAAACTCCTGAATTGCATTGGGTGTCTCCTTATCGTGTTGGACATACATTTCTTTCGCGCGCTTATGACAGCATAACCGCTACAAGGTGCGACGCCCACCCCCTCTGACGTAGAAGTAAGTTCTCACCTAGCCTGCATGGGAATGCTTGCGCTCTAGCGGCCATCAGGCGACCATGGTGCCATTACCGCTAGGATAATCAGGTTACCCTTATGAGCCAATATTGGAGCCCAGCCGTTAGGGAGCTTACCCCTTACGTGCCAGGCGAGCAGCCCCGTGAACGCGTTATCAAACTCAATACAAACGAGAACCCGTACCCACCTGCCCCTGGTGTCAGCGAGGCACTACGCAACTATGCAGTTGATCATTTGCGTCTCTATCCTGATCCGACGTCCTTGGCCCTGCGTGAAACCTTGGCAGACACGTATGGTGTAAGCGTAGCAGAAACCTTTGTTGGCAATGGTTCTGACGAAGTGCTGGCGTTCGCGTTCCAGGCGTTCTTCTGCCATGGGGCACCGCTGGATGTACCGTCGATTACTTACAGCTTCTACCCGGTGTATGCCAACCTGTATGGCGTGGAACTGCGCAAGCATCCGCTTAACAATCAATGGGAAGTCGACCTGGATGCGCTTGCCAACGATTCCGAACGTAGCGGGGTGATTTTTGCCAACCCCAATGCGCCTACTGGCCACGCTCACTCCCTTGAGAGCATCGAAGCACTGCTGAAACGTGTGGCGGATCGCGTGGTGTTGATCGATGAAGCCTACGTCGATTTTGGCGCAGAGAGCACGGTGGCACTGGTCGAGCGTTATCCGAACCTGCTGGTCACCGGTACCTTTTCCAAGTCACGCAGTCTGGCGGGCTTACGTCTAGGCTACGCGATTGGCTCCCCTGAGCTAATCGAAGGCTTACAGCGGGTAAAAGATTCGTTTAACTCCTATCCGGTCGATAGCCTAGCCAGTGTGGTCGGTATTGAGGCACTGAAAGATACCCAGCACTTCAACGCCTGCCGGGACAACGTCATTACTACCCGTGAGCGAACCCGCCAACGGCTGGAAGGGCTGGGCTTTGAGGTACTGCCCTCAAAAGCCAATTTCCTGCTGGCTCAGCACCCTGACTTTGCCGGTGCGCAGCTGTTTGCGGGCCTTCGGGAGCGAGGCATTTTGGTACGCCACTTCAATACCAACCTACTCAACAACTTCCTGCGTATTTCCATCGGCACCGACGATGAGATGGATAGCTTCATTGAAGCCCTAGAGTCACTCTCCGGTTAATGGATTATCCAGTTCTCTGAGTGCTTAAATGCAAAAACCCAGCCATATGGCTGGGTTTTTATTCACTTGATCTTTTCGGCAATTTTCTTCGGCGCAACAAAAAACCCAGCCGTTTGGCTGGGTTTTTTGCGGTATAAGTGCCTGACGATGACCTACTCTCGCATGGGGAGACCCCACACTACCATCGGCGCTAAGCGGTTTCACTGCTGAGTTCGGCATGGGATCAGGTGGTTCACGCTCGCTATGGTCGTCAGGCGTAACGGGTAATGCATATCATGCTGGGCGTCATTGACGTGTTTTGTGATCGTCTCTTGTCAGCAAGCGCCTTGGCTTGCTGCTGCGTATCCGGTTTTCGTTATCACTGCGACCAGACCCCTTGGGTGTTATAGGGTCAAGCCTCACGGGCCATTAGTACACGTTAGCTCAACGCCTTGCAGCGCTTCCACACCGTGCCTATCCACCAGCTGGTCTCGCTGGGCCCTTTAGGAGACTCGAGGTCTCAGGGATGTCTCATCTTGAAGGGGGCTTCCCGCTTAGATGCTTTCAGCGGTTATCCCGTCCGACCATAGCTACCCGGCAATGCCACTGGCGTGACAACCGGAACACCAGAGGGTCGTCCACTCCGGTCCTCTCGTACTAGGAGCAGCTCTTCTCAAACATCCAACGCCCACGGCAGATAGG
>NZ_LVIA01000064.1:0-2484 GCF_001596805.1 Halomonas sp. KX33721
GTGCTGGAATCACTACCGCTGAATGTTCGCACCTGGGACTGCCCAGATTGCGGTACTCAGGGCATCGACCGCGACGTGAATGCGGCCCGCAACATTCTGCAAGCAGGCACCGCGCTATTAGCCGGTGCAGATGGTTGAAAGATCATACCGAGGGGCACTCGGGAATGTACGCCTGTGGAGTTTGTGTAAGACCAGCAGTGCCAAGGCATTGAAGGCAACGAACATCGAAGCAGGAACCAGGAAGGTAACGACCTGGGAATCCCCTTCCTTTCCGCTGCAAGGCGGCAGCGCAAGCTGAGGGAGGGGAGGATGTCAAATCGAGCGTTTGCAGCGCCACGGTATCGAAGTAGTGGTGCCTACCGAACCACAGCGCGAGCGCGTGCACACGTGATCTACCAGGAGCTGTGCCTGGGCGTGGTGAAAGCAGAGGCCAAAGCCGACTACCTGGCGATCATCGAGGCGCTTGCCGAGCGCGGCGCGCAGGGAGTGATTCTAGGCTGCACCGAAATTGGCCTGCTGGTTCAACAGGCCAACACTCCCATGCCGCTCTTCGATACGACCGAGATTCATGCTGAGCAGGCGGTGCAGTGGGCGCTGGGGCATGGTTTTGTATAAAGCCTGCTGCAGTAACGGCATTGCTTTCGGCTTTAGAATCTTGTTGAGTGAGTAAAAAAGGAATAATTTATACTCATGAACGAGTTCGAGTTTGACGTCAACAAAAGTCAGGCCAACCTGACAAAGCACGGTATTGATTTTGAAGCGGCACAAGCGCTGTGGAAGGATCCATATCTGCTAGAAATTCGCGCAAAATCCGAGGGCGAACCAAGGTTTTTACTAATCGGTATGATCAGTGAAAAACATTGGTCGGCAGTCGTCACCTACCGAGAAGAGCGTATTCGGCTGATTTCTGTTAGACGCTCCCGCAAGAAGGAGGTAGACATCTATGAAAGCTAAAGATTTCGATAAAAAATTCGATGAAAATCAAGATGATGTTCTCGATGATCTAGACTTTTCCACTGCTCGACGGGTGAATCAGGAGCAAAAGCGGATTAACGTAGATTTTCCTGCATGGGTAGTGGAGTCACTAGACCGTGAGGCTGCGAGAATGGGTGTTACCCGTCAGTCGATTATCAAGGTTTGGTTAGTGGAGCGTCTGCAAGCTGAAGCGGCTCATAAACCTCATGGCCATAACTCAGTAGGGGGACCTCACTAGCGCTGGCCTCTTGGAGGCCAGCGCTCCACCGCTTACTCCAAAAACGCCCGCAGCGTATCGCTGGCTTGCTCGATGGCCACCACGCCATCCAGGTGGCCTCGGTTGCCTTCCAGCGTTTCTAGCGCCACCTCAGTGCCGTCGGCTTCGATCAGCTCGGCGGTGCGGCGTACGCCCTCGGGGGCGAAGACCAAGTCGTTCTCGCTATACAGCATCAATGTGGGGGCTTCGATGGCGGCCAGCCCCGCTTCCAGCGAGTCGCCGTAGCCAGCCATGAAGGTCTGGTTGGCGCGCACCAGGTAGAGCAGGTGGTTGGCATCGGAAAGCGCTGCACGGGCGGCGGCGATGTCATCCAGGGTTTGTTCGATGGCATAGCGGGCGGTGATGTCCTGGGCGGGGGCGCGCGCGTCGTCGGCCCAATCTCGGTTGAACGCTTCGTTGGCCCACTGCCAGTGGTTGGCATTGAGCGTCACCAGCTTCAGCGCCTCTTTGAGCCCGTCGGTGGATGGCTCGCCATCAGCCCCATAGCGGCCTGCCGCATGGCTAGTGCCGGAGAAAAAGTGGGTAATCAGAATCGCGTTGTCGCGGGCTTCGTTAAGCTCGCCGTAGGCTTCCCAGCCTACCGTCACGTTGGGAATTGTCTAGCCGCCCTGAGTGGTAAAGCTCTCCATCTCGAACGTCTGCTTCTCGACCACGCCATCCCAGACCCATAGAGGCGTGGCCAACAGCAGGCCAAGGCTAGTGAACGAGGCGACCGTCACTAGCGCGAATGGTTGCTTGCGTCGCATACGCTTTCCTTTTTTGAGGGGTTATTGTGATTGTTTTTAGGGCTGCTTATCGCAGCCACTCCCTCAGCATAGATAGCGTTAGAGGATTTTGAACGGATTGAGCCCATTGGCCTGCTGCATTAGTAGGAAGCAACGGTTAGTATTTCAATTCTTAAGAAGAGTTATTGGTCGGGTAGACCGGACGATTGCTCGTTCCGGCCCCCCACAGATCCGAGCGTGCGCGATTGACGCACTCGGCTCCTCAACCGTCAGGTTCACACGAAGGACGCTCGGTGCACGATTCTCGCTCGCGGTAACGGGAGTGTCAGCAACAGTTGCCTTGCCTTCTCCCACGGGAACCATCCTCTCTGTGATCGCCTCCTGAGCCACTTGATCCAGGTTGTCTGAACCCTGTATTGGAGCGTTGCAGAGACTCGATGTTGTGGGTTATCCCGTAGTACGCATAGTGCCCCATACCTTTCGACAGAGTTGGCGGTGCTGATCACG
>NZ_LVIA01000065.1:0-2720 GCF_001596805.1 Halomonas sp. KX33721
GCATAGATCGTGCGGCGCATGTTGTACTCGTCCTGAGAAGGGTCAAAGAACGAGTAGCCGCCCTTGGAGTTGCAGTGCCAGATCTCGACCTTGGCGCCGGGGATCGGCTGACCGTTCACGTCGCGCACCTGGCCGGTGAGCCACATGGTCTCGCCATCAGGGTCGCTGCCATCGTCCATCCGCGCAAAGCCTTCCGCCTCGGGGGCGCCGGCCACGTAGAGCGGACCTTCGATGGTGCGCGGGGTGCCGCCGGTGCGCTTGGCTTCGGCGTCGATGGCGTCGTGGCGCATATCGAGGAAATGGTCAAACCCGAGCCCAGGGGACAAGAGGCCGAACTGGGTCTGGCTGCCCAGCGCGTTGAGCAGGTTCACGGCGGCCCAGTACTCCTCTTCGCTGACATCGAAGTCGTCGATCAGCTTGAACAGGTCGCCGACCAGACGATGGACAATCTGCTTGGCGCGGTCGTTGCCACCGGCTTGGTCAAGACCCGCCACGGCATTCAGGAAGGTTTGGACTTCGGGGGTGTCGAAGATTTTTACGGTCATGGTGAAACCCTCTATTTGTTATAGGGTGTTGTTTTATTCATATGAACGGGCGTGTTACGTGGAGAACTAGCTGTCATCGTCGCGCACTGAGGAGGGGTGACGACACAGGGGCTTGACGCTGATCTCCATGTAAGGGAATAGCGGCAAGTTACTGACCAGTTCTTGCAGCTCGGCGTTGTCTTCAACGTCAAAAATACTGACATTCGAGTAGCTACCTGCCACCCGCCACAGGTGACGCCATTTTCCCTGGCGCTGCAGCTCTTGAGAATACGCCTTTTCGGTCGCCTTGATCTTTGCCGCTTGCTCGGCTGGCATATCGGGCGGCAATTTAACCGTCATCTCTACTTGAAACAGCATATAGCTCTCCTCTTTCATCACGGGCAAACGCAGACAGTGGCATGACGTTATTTGCGGTGTCGTTTATTTACGTGCGTAATATGTCAATTTATCTTCATCTAAGCTGATCCCCAGCCCAGGACCTTGCGGCAGGGCAACCCCGAACTCGGTGTAATGAAGCGGCTCAATGACAATGTCATCGGTCAGCAGCAGCGGGCCGAACATTTCCGTTCCCCAGGCCATTTCCGGCAGGGTCGCCCAGGCGTGCAGGGAGGCGGCCGTCCCGATGGTGCCTTCCAAAAGGGTGCCGCCATAGAGGCCAATGCCCGCTGCTTGGGCAAGATGCGCCAGCTCCAGTGCACCGTGAATACCACCGGATTTAGCAATCTTCAGAGCAAAGGCGCCACTAAAGCCGCTGCAGATGAGATCCAACCCATCGCGAGCATCCTGTACGGCTTCGTCGGCGAGCATGGGGACATTGAAACGGTTCGCTAAGCGAACGAGACCGGCGTATTCACGGGCGGGAATGGGCTGCTCAATGAGCTCAATACCAGCATCCTGCAGCGCCTGGATTCCTCGTACCGCCGTGGATTCATCCCAAGCCTGGTTAACATCAACGCGAACGCTGGCCCGGTCGCCCAATGCTTCCTTAATCGCTGCCACATGGCGTACGTCTTGTTCCACCGGGTTGGCACCGATTTTTAGTTTGAAGTCACAGTGACGACGCTGCTCTAAACGCAGCATAGCCTCGTCGATATCCTTGGCCGTATCACCACTGGCCAACGTCCATAGCACGGGCAAGTGCTCCTGGCGTGCGCCGCCAAGCAGCTCGGCTACACTCAGCCCCAGGCGTTTGCCCTGGGCATCTAATAGCGCGGTTTCAAGCGCGGATTTGGCAATCATGTTGCCACGGGCATGTCGATGAAGGCGGGAGCGCAGTTGGTGTACATTGTGAGAGGGCTGGCCAATCAAGAGGGGAGCTAAATAGGTATCAATATTACGCTTGATGCTCTCCGGGCTTTCCGGCCCATAGGCAAGGCCGCCAATGGTGGTGCCTTCGCCAAGACCTTCGATGCCATCAGAGTGACGCATGCGGACAATCACCATGGTCTGGCAAGCCATGGTGGTCATGGAAAGTTTGTGGGGACGGATAGTCGGTAAATCGACCAGTATCGTCTCAATATGTTGGATGACGGTTGACATGGCAGCTCCAGCTTCTGGCAATCATTTGATTGGGTATCAGTTTGATTGGCGTTAGAAGCTGGAACCAATATTGTTTAGGTGCCTAGTCATACCGAAGAGGTATCAACCACACATGACAGCCCTTGAGTGTTACTACATTGTTTGGCTGTTACTAACACATATTTTTTGTTTCAACGTTCAGAAAAACATTCTGCGCCCTAAGTATTAAAAAAAATCAATTTAATCAATAGGTTGAAAAAAACAAAATCGACCACAGCCCCAGGTCATGGTGTCATTAGGTCATGATCGTATTTGCGACAAAAGGATAACCCCTGAATCCGTGAAGCCGGCGCCGACACTTTCCCTATCACCGCCAGCGAGCACTTTTTGATCATTCGCCCCGTGCAAGTTGGCTTTCGCAAGCCCGTTATTGCCAAAACCCACCGTGCTGATCGGTGCTGACGGCCCGTTTTGTCATGCCTTTCCACCCGCCAGGCACGACATATCTGGCGATCGCGTGTCGCTTGGAACTGCTTGTGGATAGAGTGTCGCCGATTGACGGTCAGCATGGCGTTCCTCGTGGATAACGCAGTCGGCTCCGCAGCGTCTTGAGCACCGTCATGCGCCCGATATCCTGCCCGAAGTCGAGGATGATCT
>NZ_LVIA01000066.1:0-3757 GCF_001596805.1 Halomonas sp. KX33721
GAGTGGTGTCGCTGGTGTGGCGCTCCACTCGCCGTTGGCCTCAACAAGGGCGGTAATGGTTTGTGGGTTACCGTCACTGTCGGTCACCACAATCGTTACTWRTGCGCCYTTCGCCTGCGTCACTTGTGCCGCTAATAACTGGCGTGTTGCTATTGCTTTGTGCATCCACCTCAACTGTGAGCGTAGGTGGTGTGTTATCAAAGTCATCTGAGCTTATTGTGCGTGTGTTCCCTGCTGCATCTGTGGCTGTGGCAATCACAGAGCCTACATCCAGTAGTGATACATCAAGCCCCACCAAAGACCAATTACCGTTGGCATCGGTTGTGGTGGTGTAAGTTACACCGACTCCCCCGCCAATAAGTTGCTCGGTGATGGTGATTTCACTGCCTGCTGGCAGGTCAGACGTACCACTGAGGGTAACCAATAAACCAAGCTCGAAGGTTGGCGTAAAGGCAAGAGCCGGTGGAGTTACATCCACTTCACCGCTGTCTGTCCCTGTGCCCGTGTTACCCGCTGCATCCGTGATGCTCGCGCTGACACTGTAGTTACCTTCGGCTAAATCCGTCGCTGGGGTGGCACTCCAATTACCATTCGCATCGGTTTGTACATCAATAGTTTGTACGGCATTGGCTGCATCGGTAAAGGTTATCGTGACGGTGCTGTTTGGTGCATCACTGGTGCCCGTAACTGTTGGCGAGCTGTCGTTGGTGAGCGCTGGTGCATCCACACTCACACTTGGCGCGGTGGTATCGATGTTACCGCTGCCGGTGATATCAGTGCTGTTACCTGCATCATCGCTAATGCTGGCCTCAATGCTGTAAGGTCCTTCTGCAAGTGACGTCGGTACTTCCACTGAGAAGTTGCCGCTCGCATCCACGGTGGTGGTAAAGGTTTGCTGGGCTCCTAAATCATCGATAACCGTAAAGGTGATCACGGTGCCTTCTAGTGCATCACTGGTGCCGCTTAGGGTCGGTGTAGCATCGTTACTTGAACCTGGGCTGGTTAAATCAAGTGTTGGTGCAATGGTATCAACCGCCCCTGCACCGGTGGCGGTCGCTGTGTTACCCGCTGCATCGCTTACGCTTGCACTTACGGTAAAGTTACCTTCAGCAAGTACTTGTGAGGCAGCCACACTCCAGATGCCATTAGCTCCTAGGGTCGTTGTCACCGTATGTGTCACGTTATTACTATCGGTGATCTCTACCGTTACGGTGCTGCCTTGCGGTGCATTCGCGGTGCCGGTGATCGTTGGGGTTGTATCATTGGTAACAACTAGCTCATTCACTTCAATCGCAGGCATAGTGGTGTCAATAATACCGGTTTCTGTGGCGCTGCCGATATTACCCAGACCATCGTCTACCTCGGCGGTCACTGTGTATTCGCCTTCAGCTAATTCAGTTGGTGCATCAACGCTCCATACGCCACCGGTTACTGTGGTATCAACAGTCGTAATATTACCTGCACTGTCTTCAAACGTTAAGCTAATGGTAGTGCCATCGGCTGCATCACTTGTCCCATTAATGGTTGGTGTGGTGTCGTTGGTATCAACCAAGGTATTAATGCTAATGCTTGGCGCGGTGGTGTTCAGCGTGGCGGTTTCACTAACCGTAGTGGTGTTACCAGCGTTGTCGCTCACACTGGCTTCAATGGTCAGCTCACCATCAACCAGAGCATTTGGTACATCGGCTGACCAGCTGCCACCCGCTTGGACTGTGGCTGTAAAGGTTTCGGTGGTAATGCCATCGCTAACGCTGATGCTAATTACCGTGCCGGCTGGTGCATTCGTGGTACCACTAATAGTTGGCGTGCTGTCGTTGGTGGCACCCACAGTATCGAGTGTCAGAGTCGGTGCAAGGCTATCTATGGTGCCCGATTGCGTAGCGCCGCCTGTATTGCCCGCCGCATCCGTAATGCTGGCTTGTACACTGTAGCTGCCATCAGGTAATTCTGGGCTGATTGCTTGCCAATTGCCGTTGACATCCACGGTGGCGGTGAGCGGTGTTTCATCGCCATTACTGTCGGTGATTACAATGTTTACAACTGTGCCTTCTGGCTCAGTTGAAGTACCACTAATAAGTGGAGTACTGTCGTTACCAAGCCCCAGTGCATCCACAGTTACAACCGGGGTAATGGTATCTACATTGCCACTGCTGTTGGCGGTGCTCTCATTGCCTGCGGCATCAGTAATACTGGCCGTTACAGTAAAGTCGCCTTGTGCCAGGGCACTGGGCACTTCAATATCCCAATGCCCATCCGTACCAACGGTGGTGGTAATGGTTTGCACAGCGCCGTCACTGTCGGTCACGGTGAGTGTTACCGTGCCGCCAATTTCGTTACTGGTGCCTTGCAGTGTCGGGGTTAAGTCATTTACATCACCCACAGTTTGCATGGTTAATGTGGGTGCTTGTGTATCGATGGTGGTGGTTTCACTCACGGTGGTTTCGTTGCCTACGCTGTCGCGTACGCTCACTTCAATCGTGCTTTCACCTTCACTGAGTGGTGTCGCTGGTGTGGCGCTCCACTCGCCGTTGGCCTCAACAAGGGCGGTAATGGTTTGTGGGTTACCGTCACTGTCGGTCACCACAATCGTTACTTGTGCGCCTTCGCCTGCGTCACTTGTGCCGCTAATAACTGGCGTGTTGCTATTGCTTTGTGCATCCACCTCAACTGTGAGCGTAGGTGGTGTGTTATCAAAGTCATCTGAGCTTATTGTGCGTGTGTTCCCTGCTGCATCTGTGGCTGTGGCAATCACAGAGCCTACATCCAGTAGTGATACATCAAGCCCCACCAAAGACCAATTACCGTTGGCATCGGTTGTGGTGGTGTAAGTTACACCCACTCCTCCGCCAATAAGTTGCTCGGTGATGGTGATTTCACTGCCTGCTGGCAGGTCAGACGTACCACTGAGGGTAACCAATAAACCAAGCTCGAAGGTTGGCGTAAAGGCAAGAGCCGGTGGAGTTACATCCACTTCACCGCTGTCTGTCCCTGTGCCCGTGTTACCCGCTGCATCCGTGATGCTCGCGCTGACACTGTAGTTACCTTCGGCTAAATCCGTCGCTGGGGTGGCACTCCAATTACCATTCGCATCGGTTTGTACATCAATAGTTTGTACGGCATTGGCTGCATCGGTAAAGGTTATCGTGACGGTGCTGTTTGGTGCATCACTGGTGCCCGTAACTGTTGGCGAGCTGTCGTTGGTGAGCGCTGGTGCATCCACACTCACACTTGGCGCGGTGGTATCGATGTTACCGCTGCCGGTGATATCAGTGCTGTTACCCGCCGCATCACTAATAGTCGCTTCAATGCTGTAAGGGCCTTCAGCCAATGCGTTTGGCACTTCGACTGAGAAGTTGCCGCTCGCATCCACAGTCGTCGTAAAGGTTTGCTCGGCCCCTAAATCATCGATAACCGTAAAGGTGATCACGGTGCCTTCTAGTGCATCACTGGTGCCGCTTAGGGTCGGTGTAGCATCGTTACTTGAACCTGGGCTGGTTAAATCAAGTGTTGGTGCAATGGTATCAACCGCCCCTGCACCGGTGGCGGTCGCTGTGTTACCCGCTGCATCGCTTACGCTTGCACTTACGGTAAAGTTACCTTCAGCAAGTACTTGTGAGGCAGCCACACTCCAGATGCCATTAGCTCCTAGGGTCGTTGTCACCGTATGTGTCACGTTATTACTATCGGTGATCTCTACCGTTACGGTGCTGCCTTGCGGTGCATTCGCGGTGCCGGTGATCGTTGGGGTTGTATCATT
>NZ_LVIA01000007.1:0-96110 GCF_001596805.1 Halomonas sp. KX33721
GCTTATCAAGCCACCTACGCGCGCTTTACGCCCAGTAATTCCGATTAACGCTTGCACCCTCCGTATTACCGCGGCTGCTGGCACGGAGTTAGCCGGTGCTTCTTCTGCGAGTGATGTCTTTCCTAGCGGGTATTAACCGCTAGGCGTTCTTCCTCGCTGAAAGTGCTTTACAACCCGAGGGCCTTCTTCACACACGCGGCATGGCTGGATCAGGGTTTCCCCCATTGTCCAATATTCCCCACTGCTGCCTCCCGTAGGAGTTCGGGCCGTGTCTCAGTCCCGATGTGGCTGATCATCCTCTCAGACCAGCTACGGATCGTGGCCTTGGTAAGCCGTTACCTCACCAACTAGCTAATCCGACATAGGCTCATCCCATAGCGGGAGCCGGAGCCCCCTTTCTCCCGTAGGACGTATGCGGTATTAGCCTGGGTTTCCCCAGGTTATCCCCCACTATCGGGCAGATTCCTATGCATTACTCACCCGTCCGCCGCTCGTCAGCATCCAGCAAGCTGGACCTGTTACCGCTCGACTTGCATGTGTTAGGCCTGCCGCCAGCGTTCAATCTGAGCCATGATCAAACTCTTCAGTTTAAGATCAATGCGATCCTTACTCGCTGCCCGAAGGCAACAAAAGCGGATCAAACTTGGCTCAAGGTTCAAACGAACTTGAAAGATGTGAACATCTTTCTTGTGCGCTTGCCTTGATAATTGGTGATTTATCACCCTCATCGGCAAGCGCCCACATGAATTACCTGATCAAATTGTTAAAGAGCAACTTCCTTAATTTCGCTGCGACGGGCTCGATGACCTGAACCGTGCTGCCTCAGCGAGGAAGGCGTATTCTACGCACTTCCTGGCGTTTGTCAACCGCTGTTTTCAGCGAGTGAAGCGAGCGATCTAAACAACAACAAGACGGCTCTAACCTCCTGACAAACCAGAGGTTTTTCAACCTCATTCACCGCTGGTAACGCTGGGCGTCCCCGGCAGCGGATGCGTACTTTACGGATTCGCGGCCGGGTTGGCAAGAGCTAATGTGAAAAAGTTTTCAGAAAGTTCACACCAGGGTCACGCGAGCGTAACGCTTCTTGCCCGCTTGAATCACATACACTTTACCAGTGGCGAGCATGGTGTCTTGAGCAACGACCTCACCATCCACTTTGACACTGCCATTTTTCAGCATGTCTTTGGCTTGTGCGCTGTTCTTGGTTAAGCCTGAGCGATTCAGAACAGTCGCAACTGGGGCCTGCTCGCTGCCTTCAAAGTCGACGTCTACTTCTGGCAGGTCTTCCGGCAACTCACCATCGGCCAACTGGTTACCCGCCGACTTGTGCGCATTCGCGGCGGCTTCATCACCGTGGTAGCGGGCGATGAGTTCGCGGGCAAGCTCCATTTTCACATCGCGAGGATTCGCACCCTGCTCGACACTCTGCTTCAACGCCTCAATCTCTTCGTTCGATTTCAGCGAGAGCAGTTCGAAGTAACGCCACATTAAGCTGTCGGGCATGGAGACCAGCTTATTGAACATGGAGCCCGGTGCTTCATCCACGCCCACGTAGTTGCCAAGCGACTTGGACATTTTCTGCACGCCGTCCAAACCTTCTAGCAGGGGCATCGTGATGACCACCTGAGGCTCCTGGCCGAAGTGCTTTTGAATCTCGCGCCCCATGAGCAGGTTAAATTTCTGATCGGTGCCGCCCAGTTCGATATCAGCTTCTAGTGCGACGGAGTCATAGCCCTGCACTAGCGGGTAAAGAAACTCGTGAATCGCAATCGGCTGATTCGCTTTGTAGCGCTTCTCGAAGTCATCACGCTCCAGCATGCGAGCCACGGTGCTTTGTGCTGCCAGCTCAATCATTTTGGCAGCCGTTAACTCGCCAAACCATTCCGCGTTGAAGCGCACCTCGGTCTTTTCCGGATCGAGGATTTTGAACACCTGCTCTTTATAAGTTTCCGCATTCGCCTTGACGTCGGCTTCGGTCAGCGGCTTACGGGTGACGTTTTTACCGGTCGGGTCACCAATACGGCCGGTGAAGTCACCAATCAAAAAGATGACGGTATGACCGAGATCTTGGAACTGACGCATTTTGGTCAGCAGTACGCTGTGGCCCAGGTGCAAATCAGGTGCTGTAGGGTCGAACCCTGCTTTAATACGCAGCTTGCGACCAGACGCGAGCTTTTTACGCAGCTCGTCTTCTACCAGGATTTCATGCGTCCCCCGCGACAGCAGCGCTAACGCCTGATCCACCTCACTCATTGCCGATCTCCATGTACTATGTGCCGTTAAAGGCGTTTAAATAATCAATAGTGGGCGATGTTATCACGCTCCACCGCCTTGGTTGAGCCTTCACCCCGTTTTGGATGACTCGCATGATGAAAACCGCCTCCTCCACACCGACGGCCTACTATATCGGGCTCATGTCAGGCACCAGCTTGGACGGTATTGATGCCGCCCTGGTCTCTATCACTCCTGGCACGCCGCCTAAGCTATTAGCCACGGCTGCCGTTGCCATGCCCGATACGCTGCACGCGCAGCTACTGCACCTTTGCCACGCGCCAGCAGCGCACTTTGCCGAACTGGCCGCCGCCGAGGATGCCTTTTGCCGCCTCCAGGCCCAGGCCGTTACAGCACTATTAACGGAACAGGGGCTCGTCCCGGCTCAGATTACAGCGATTGGCAGCCACGGCCAGACGATTGAGCACGCGCCGCAAGGTCACCAGGGTGGTCCGGCGTATACGCTACAGCTAGACAACCCGAGCCTGCTGGCAGAATTGACGGGATGCACGGTGGTGGCCGACTTTCGCCGCCGGGACTTGGCCGCTGGCGGCCAAGCAGCGCCTCTAGCGCCCGCGTTCCACCAAGCGCTGTTTGGGCAGCGCCAAGGCGAACAGCTCGTGCTGAATCTGGGCGGCTTTGCCAATCTTACATGGCTTCCTCAAGAACAGGAGCGCGCCGTGGTGGGCTTCGATACCGGCCCGGCGAACGCGCTGCTTGATGCCTGGTTTGCCAAGCATCACACCGGGCGATTTGATGAGAACGGCACTTGGGCGGCCAGCGGGCAAATCGACCAAGCGCTGCTCGCCCGCCTGCTGCAAGAACCCTTTTTTCATCAGCCGCCGCCGCGCAGCACCGGGCGCGAGCTGTTTCACTTAGCGTGGTTGAGCGACCACCTCGCTGGCGACGAAGCCCCCCGGGATGTTCAGGCAACGCTGGCCGAACTGACGGCGGTGAGTGTCGCGCAAGGGGTGACCCAACTGCCGCTAAGCCAGCCCAGCGCCACGCTACTGGTGGGCGGTGGCGGTGCTCACAATGCCTATTTGATGGAAAGGTTAGCCGCGCACCTGCCTAAGGTCACGCTGCTCTCCCCCGCCACGCTGGGCTGGCCAGAGGATTGGATTGAAGCAGGAGCCTTTGCTTGGCTCGCCCATCAGCGCCTGCACGGGTTACCCGGCAACTTGTCTTCCGTGACCGGCGCCAGCGGCCCGCGGGTACTGGGCGGCATTTACGCCCCCTAGCGGCGACCGTCAATAATCGTCACCGTCGCGCAGAGCAAGATGAGACGGCACCTGCGCATCTAACGGCTTACCGCTGGCGACGGCGTCGCCCTGCTTGATCATCAGCCGCAGGTCGTTGGCGGAATCCGCATGGGCCAGCGCCACTTGCTGGCTGACTTGGCCCGCTTGATAAAGCGCATAAAGCGCCTGATCGAAGGTTTGCATCCCCGCGTCGCGGGAGCCTGCCATGGCCTGCTTTAGTTCATCAATACGCCCTTTTCGGATCAGATCCACCACCCGTGGCGACGAGAGCAAAATCTCGATCGCCGCGCAGCGGCCACCCTGCTGAGTAGGCAGCAATTGCTGCGCCACTACAGCACGCAAATTCAGCGACAGATCCATCAGCACCTGCTCGTGCCGCTCATGGGGAAAGAAGTGAAGGATGCGCTCCAACGCCTGGTTAGCGTTGTTGGCGTGCAGCGTCGCCAAACAGAGATGCCCGGTTTCCGCAAAAGTGAGGGCGTGCTCCATGGTCTCGCGGGTACGCACTTCGCCAATCAAGATCACATCCGGCGCTTGGCGTAGCGTATTTTTCAGCGCCACCTCGAAGGACTCCGTATCCACCCCCACCTCGCGCTGATTAACGATGCCCCGCTGGTGCGGATGCAAGTACTCGATAGGATCTTCAATGGTGATGATGTGCCCACCGACTGAGGCGTTACGCTCCTGAATCATCGCCGCCAGAGTGGTGGATTTCCCCGTTCCCGTGCCGCCCACCACCAGCACCAGCCCGCGTTTGGCATTGGCCAACGCTGCCAACTGGCTAGGCACGCCCAGCGCGCTGAGGGTCGGAATAGTCTGCGCAATGCGGCGCACCACCATGGCGGGCTCGTTACGCTGTTGAAAGGCGCTTACCCGAAACCGCCCCGCGTTCTCCAGGCTTAGGGCAAAATTCGCCTCGTGCTCCTCTTGAAATCGCTCCCGCTGCTTTTCGGGAACCGCATTCAGAACCAGGCTACGCACCTGGCTAGAGGAGAGCGGCTGACGCCCCAGCGGCATTAGCCCCTTGGGCGTTTTCAAACTGGGCGGTGCGCCCACCGAAATCAGCAGGTCTGATGCCTGCTGCTCGACCATAATACCCAGCAGTTGGTGCAGCCACTGGGTCACGGTCATACCGCTGGCTGGCTCACTCATCGCGTCTATTATCCTTGTGCCGCCTTACTCATCTTTTAACGTCAGCGTGCCTTTAGCCCTTGCTTGGGCTTCGTCCATACTCACCACGCCCTCTTTAACCAGCTTAGCGAGCGAGGCATTCAGGGTCTGCATTCCCAGTGCGCCGCCGGTCTGGATAGCGGAGTAGATCTGCGCCACTTTATCTTCGCGAATGAGGTTACGCACCGCAGACGTGGCAATCAGGATCTCGTGGGCCGCCACGCGTCCGCCACCCTGACGCTTCAACAGCGTTTGCGAGATGACCGCCTGGAGCGATTCAGACAGCATCGAGCGCACCATAGATTTCTCTTCGCCGGGGAATACATCAATAATCCGGTCGATGGTTTTCGCCGCCGAAGTCGTGTGCAGCGTACCAAATACTAGGTGCCCCGTTTCAGCAGCGGTGAGCGCTAAACGGATCGTTTCGAGATCCCGCAACTCGCCGACCAAAATCACGTCCGGGTCTTCGCGCAGCGCGCTTCGCAGCGCCCCAGAGAAGCTGTGAGTATCGCGGTGAACCTCCCGCTGATTAATCAGGCAGCGCTTGCTGGTGTGCACAAACTCCACCGGATCTTCGATGGTTAGAATATGCTCGAAGCGCTGTTCGTTGATGTAGTCGATCATCGCCGCCAAGGTCGTGCTTTTCCCCGACCCCGTGGGCCCGGTCACCAGCACTAATCCTCTAGGTAGCATCGAGAGGCGCTGGAACACCTCGCCCATGCCCAAGGCGTCCATGGAAAGCACCTTGTTAGGAATGGTACGAAAGACGGCCCCTGCCCCGCGTGCCTGGTTGAAGGCATTAACCCTAAAGCGCGCCACGCCCGGCACTTCGAAGGAAAAGTCCGTTTCTAGGTGCTCTTCATAGTCGCGGCGCTGCCGATCATTCATGATGTCGTAGATCAGCCGCCGAACGTCGCTGTTCTCCATGGCGGGCACATTAAGCCGACGAATATCGCCATCAACACGTATCATGGGAGGCAGACCCGCCGAAAGGTGCAAGTCGGATGCATTCTGCTTTGCCGAGAATGCCAGCAGTTCGGTAATATCCATCTCTCTTTCCCAGCTGCGGTAAGGTGCTTGAGTATGACAGACAACGCGCTCCCCGAGTCACTTGCATCTGCGCGTGAACGCCTGCGCCGGGCGCTTGAGGATGCCGGACGCTCGCCCACCAGCGCCACCCTGCTGGCGGTGAGCAAAACCAAGCCCGCCGAGATGCTGCGCGAAGCGTGGCAGCACGGCCAGCGCGAGTTTGGTGAAAACTACCTGCAAGAGGCGCTGGATAAACAAGCGGCGCTTGAGGATCTTGACGGCATTGTGTGGCACTTCATTGGCCCACTGCAATCGAACAAGACCCGCGCTGTGGCCGAGCAGTTTGCCTGGGTACACAGCGTTGACCGGTTAAAGATCGCCAAACGCCTGAGCGAACAGCGCCCGGTAGCGTTACCGCCGCTAAACGTATGCCTGCAGGTCAATATTAGCCGCGAGGCCACGAAATCCGGCGTGCTGCCCGAGGGTACCTTGGCACTGGCCCAAGAGATTGCCGCCCTGCCAGGCCTCGCCCTGCGCGGGCTGATGGCGATTCCCGCCCCGGCGGAGACGCTAGAAGCACAGCGCCAGCCGCTGGCAGCGCTACGCCAGCTATTAGAAGAGCTCCAAGCGGCACTGCCTGAAGCACCGCTGGATACGCTCTCGATGGGTATGAGCGACGATTTAGAAGCGGCTGTCTTAGAAGGCGCCACGCTGGTACGTTTAGGCACCGCCATTTTTGGCGCTCGGGGCTAACTACGATTCACACAGCACGCGGCTCACACAACTCACGGTTTACTTTACACGCTGCAAGACGCAGCTATTTGCGAAAAAGGATACCCCCATGGCGAGCAAGATCACCTTCATTGGCGCAGGCAATATGGCCGGTGCCATTATCGGCGGCCTGATCGAAAGCGGTGTCTCACCTAGCGACATCACCGCCACGGCCCCCAACGAAAGCGAACTGGCTCCGCTGAAGGCGCGCCTGGGTATTCATACCCACACCGACAACAGTGCAGCGGTTAACGGTGCAGATGTGGTCGTGCTGGCGGTCAAACCACAGATCATGCGCGGCGTTTGTGAAGCCCTGCGTGAAAGCGTTCAGCAGCAGGCGCCGCTGGTAATTTCCATTGCTGCAGGCCTGGATGCCAACACCATCGACCAGTGGCTGGGCGGCGGCAACGCCCTGGTGCGTTGCATGCCCAACACCCCGTCACTGGTCGGCATCGGTGCCAGCGGCCTGTACGCCAACGCGGCGGTCAGCGATGCCCAGCGCACCCTCGCCACGCAGCTAATGGAAGCCGTGGGCATTGTCGAGTGGGTCGAGGAAGAGCGTTTACTAGATGCGGTGACCGCGGTTTCCGGCAGCGCCCCGGCTTACTTCTTCTTAATGTTTGAAGCCATGGAAGAGGCCGCCGTGAAGCTCGGCCTGCCTGCCGAAACCGCCCGCCGCTTGGCCATTCAAACCGCCTTGGGGGCCTCCACTATGGCCCAGCGCAGCGACAAAGACCCGGCCACCCTGAAGCAGAACGTGATGTCACCGGGCGGCACCACCGAGCGCGCTATTGCGCATATGGAAGATGCGCACCTGCGCACGATCATTGCCGACGCCATGCAGGCCTGCGCCGCGCGCGCCGATGCCATGTCCAAAGAGCTAAGCGGTAACGATTGAGTCTTACGTAGGCAACCGACCGTGAATCACACCATAAGAACGAGATGAACTGCAGGCACGCCGCTCATCTCAAGAACGACATTTTTTAGGAGAAGCCGCAATGGGAAGTCAATTAGGCAGCGCCGGGTTAATGCTGGTGAACTCGCTGATCAATATTTATCTGTTTCTGTTAATGCTGCGCTTTTTGCTGCAGGCATCCCGGGCGGATTACTACAACCCGCTCAGCCAGTCGGTGGTGAAAATCACCCAGCCTGTTGTTGGTCTGTTTCAAGGCTTCCTCGGCCCCGTGGGTGGGCGCTTTGACCTCGCCACGCTGGCGGCCGGTTTCGTGCTGAAAGTCGTCAGTATGATTGCCATTTTCATGGTGATCGGCGTGGGTATGCCGCCCATTGCAGGGCTGCTGATTGCTGGGGTGGCCGCGCTGGCCAACGCCATCTTGAAGATCTACTTCTTTGCCATGATCGTGATGATCATTCTGAGCTGGGTCGCGCCGAATGCCAGCCACCCCGGCGCGCTGCTGGTGATGCAGTTGGTCGAGCCGATCATGGCTCCGGTGAGAAAGGTGATTCCGCCGCTAGGCATGATTGATCTTTCGCCGATCGTGGTCTTTATCGCCATTAACCTAGTAGACGGCTTAGTGGTTGGCTCGCTGATCCGCGCGGCGGGCATCTCGGGCGCACTCGTAGGCCTATAAAGGCCCTATCGACTCGACTATCGCCCCGAGCTTACTTTTTGCAGGACTTATTTTTGCAGGACTAGCGCTTTCGATGCCTGATTCAGACACTCTTGCTTATGACGACCGGCCAGCGGACTCCGTTGGCCTTGTGACCCCTCACGTGGTTAAGTTCGAGACGCCGCTGCCGCTTGCCTGCGGCAAGACGCTGCCGGAGTACGAACTAATCTATGAGACCTACGGCACGCTGAACGCCGAGCGCTCAAACGCGGTGCTGATTTGCCACGCACTGTCGGGGCATCATCACGCTGCGGGCTACCACACGGCCGAGGATCGCAAACCTGGCTGGTGGGATGCCCATATCGGCCCCGGCAAATCCATCGACACCAATCGCTTTTTCGTGGTGTCGCTGAACAACCTAGGCGGCTGCCACGGCAGTACTGGCCCGGCGAGCCATAACCCGGACACCGGCCGCCAGTGGGGTCCTGACTTCCCCGTGGTCACGGTGAGCGATTGGGTCACCAGCCAAGCGCGCCTCGCCGATCATCTGGGCATTGAGCGCTGGGCAGCGGCAGTGGGCGGCAGTTTGGGCGGCATGCAGGTGCTGCAGTGGACGATCACCTACCCCGAACGGGTTGCCAATGCCGTCGTCATTGCGGCCACGCCGCGCCTCTCGGCGCAGAACATCGCCTTCAACGAGGTCGCCCGCCAAGCCATCCGCTCAGACCCGGAGTTCTTCGACGGCTGGTACGCCGAGCACGACACCGCACCCAAACGGGGGCTGAAGCTGGCCCGCATGGTCGGGCATATCACCTACCTCTCCGAAGATGCCATGGGCAGCAAGTTTGGCCGCGACCTGCGCAGCGACGACTTGAGCTTTGGCTTCGACGTCGAGTTTCAGGTGGAGTCGTACCTGCGCTATCAGGGCGATACCTTCTCGACCGCCTTTGATGCCAATACCTACCTGCTAATGACCAAAGCGCTGGACTACTTCGACCCGGCGGCCAGCTGCGACGGCGATCTTGCCTGCGCCTTGGCACCGGCGCAGTGCCCCTTTTTGATCGTCAGCTTTACCACAGACTGGCGCTTCCCGCCGTCGCGCTCCCGGGAGTTGGTGGATGCACTAACGCGCGCGGGCAAATCGGTGAGCTATGCCAACATTGAATCGCCCCACGGGCACGATGCCTTCTTATTACCGGAACCGCGTTACCAAGCGCTGTTCAGCGCCTTTATGGGCCGCGTCGCACGAGAGCAGCACATCGACGCCGCAGGCGCGGAGGAAATACGCTAATGCGCACGGATCTTGAACTGATTTACGACTGGGTTCCCCAAGGTGCACACATCCTTGACCTCGCCTGCGGCGACGGCGTTTTGCTGGAGCGGCTGGCCCAAGAGAAAGGCGTGACCGGCTACGGGTTGGAGATCGATCCAGACGGTATCACCCAGTGTGTGGCACGCGGCGTCAACGTCATCGAGCACAACCTGGACGATGGCCTGGGCAGCTTCTGCGATAACAGCTATGACCAAGTCATCATGACCCAGGCGCTGCAGGCGCTGCGCCGCCCGGATAAGATGCTTGATGAAATGCTTCGAGTAGCCGAGGAGGGCATCATCACCTTCCCTAACTTCGCCTACTGGCGTCACCGCATTCACCTGGGGTTACGCGGCTATATGCCGGTATCGAAATCGCTGCCCCACGCGTGGTACGACACCCCCAATATCCACCTCTCGACGTTTAACGACTTCGAGCATCTATGCAAAGAGAAAGGCTTGGTGATTGTTGACCGTGCCGTAGGAGTGGGCGACCACAAGGGGCACTGGACCTCGAAGTGGTGGCCGAACCTGTTTGGTGAAATCGCCATTTTCCGAGTGCGCCGACGCGCCTAATACCGCACTTACCTCACCCATGAGAGGAGACACGCTATGGCTATCGCGACACTGCGACGCTTTTCACTGCTAACGCTGCTAATGGGGACGCTGCTCAGCGCCACCCAGGCAGCGGCCGAGCAGATGGTGGAAGTGGGCGAGTACGAAATCCACTACAACGCCATTGAAACGAGCTTTCTAACGCCAGAAGTGGCGCAGGCGAACAGTATCCAGCGCAGCATCGGGCACGGCTTAGTGAATGTCAGCGTGCGCGAGCGTCAGCCAGATGGCACCACGCGACCGGTCAACGCTAGCGTTGAAGGCTACGTTAGCGACCTCACCGACACCCGCGAACCGCTCAGCTTTCGCACCGTGCACGATGGCGATGCCACCTACCATCTGGCCACGTTCACGCTGCGCCAAGACGAGCCGATGCGCTTCAATCTCGACGTGCGCTACGACCGCAATGAAAACCCCGAGCCGGTGAGCTTTATTCAGCGTTTCTATATCGAACGCTAAATCGAGCGCTAAGCCCGTACCGGTAGCGCCCGCGCCAGGCGGGCCGCTACCGGTACACTCTGCTGCCACTCCACCATCACGCCATACGCCACTACTTCCACACCCGCGTTCACCGCATCACTCAGCGCCGCCGCATAGGTGGGGTCGATATGCGTCGCCGGTGCCACGTCCGCAATCCCCTCATGCGCCACACAGAACAGCAGCACCGCCCGCTTACCCTGCTCGGCTAACGCCGCCAAGGTGTGCAAATGCTTAGTGCCGCGCACGCTCACGGAGTCGGGAAAGTAACCATGCCCATCCGCCTCTTTCAGCGTGACCTGTTTGACCTCCACGTAGGCGGCGCCCTTCTCAGGGTCATCCAAGCGAAAATCGAGCCGCGCTTCGCCTACCTTTACCTCACGCTTTAACGTTTGATAGCCCGTAAGAGGTGCTATATCGCCTGCGTTAATCGCTGCTTCGACCAAGCCATTCGCTCGCCCGGTGTGAACCGATGCCAGCGCCGTTCCACCATCTGGCTCGGGCAGCTCTATCCACTCCCAGGTCCAGGCCAGCTTGCGTTTGGGGTTATGACTGGGCGAGAGCCATACACGGCAGCCGGGTACGTTCACCGCCTTCATCGAGCCAGTATTCGGGCAATGAGCCACCACTTCCTCACCGCTATCCAGGCGCACATCGGCCAGAAAGCGCTTATAGCGGCGCAGCAGCGTGCCAGGCACCAGCCCTGGATAGGTCATCATAAGCGGCTCACAAAACGCGCGATGCGCACCACCGCCTCCTGCAGCCGTGCCACGTCGTTGGTGAACGCGATGCGCACATGGTGCTCGCCGCCCCGTACGGCAAAGTCGATACCCGGAGTGATGGCGACGTTCTCCTCCACCAACAGGCGCTCACAGAAGGCTTGGCTGTCGCGACTGTAGCGGGAGATATCCAGCCAGAGATAGAACGCCCCCTGGGGCGGTAGATCCGGCGCAAGCCCTAGCTCGACCAAGCCATCCAGCAGCACTTGGCGACGCTGTTTGAGGGTGGCGCGACGGGTTTCCAGAATATCCCGACACTCGGGAGTAAACGCTGCCAGCGCCGCATGCTGGGAAGGCGTCGGAGCAGCCAGAAACACGTTTTGCGCCAGCCGGGTGAGCGGCTCGACAGCCTGTTCTGGCGCCACCAGCCAGCCCAAGCGCCAGCCGGTCATGCCGAAGTACTTGGAGAAGCTGTTCACCACAAAGGCATCCTCCGACAGCGAGGTGGCTGAGAGTGGTGCGTCGTCGTAATTCAGCCCCTGGTAAATCTCATCGACGATGACATCGCCGCCCTTGGCCGCCACCGTGTCGATCACCTTCGTGAGCGCCTCGGCATCCAGCGTATGCCCGGTGGGGTTGGAGGGGCTGGCCAACATCGCTAACCGCGTCTTGGCCTGCCAGTGCCGCTCAATCAGCGGCGCGGTAAGCTGCCAACCGCTGTCACGCCCAACGGGCACGGTATCAATTTCCGCGCCCGCCAGGGCCATAAAGTGGCGGTTACAGGGGTAATTAGGGTCGGCCATTAATACCCGGTCGCCGCATTCGGCCAACAGTTGGCTAGCCAGCAACAGCGCGCCAGAAGCGCCGGGCGTGACCAGAATACGCGCAGGGTCCACCTTGGCATTAAAGTGTTCGGCATAGTGCCCAGCGATGGCTTCACGTAACGACGCCAAACCGGCAGCGGGGGTGTAGCGCGTTTTTCCCTCGGCAAGCGCCTGCTGACCCGCCGCCACAATGGGTGCGGGAGTGGCAAAATCGGGCTCTCCCACTTCCAGATGAATCACATCATGGCCAGCAGCCTCACGTGCCTGAGCCATTTCTAGTAAGTGCATCACGCGAAAAGGCGCAACGTGATCAACACGCGAATTCCAGGCCATCATGGCTCCTTCAACTAATAAATAGTAGATTAATCATGACCCTGGCCGCACACGATGTGGGACCATGGTCCAAAATGCACTATTATGCTTGCATCACGTGCAATTTTCAGCTAAACAAGCATCCCTTTGGCGTGAGATCGTGACACACGCTCATGGTCGATCAGCAGTCACATACGTAAGGGGCACTCCCATGCCAGTAGCGGAAAAGAAACCGGAAGCGTCCAAGTCCTTCATCCCGTATGAGCCGGCACCGGGTGAAGAGTATATGAACGAGAAGCAGCTCGCGCACTTCCGCCAGCTGCTTCTGGACTGGAAACAGGATCTCATGGAAGAGGTGGATCGTACCGTACGCCACCTGCAGGAAGATGCTAACAACTACGCCGACCCCGCTGACCGCGCGACGCAAGAAGAGGGCTTTAGCCTTGAACTGCGCACCCGGGATCGCGAGCGTAAGTTGCTGAAGAAGATCAACGAAACCATCGAGAAGATCGACGAAGACGATTACGGCTTCTGCGAAGCCTGCGGCGTGGAAATTGGCATCCGCCGTTTGGAAGCACGCCCCACCGCCACGCTTTGCGTTGACTGCAAAACCCTGGCCGAGCTGAAAGAGAAGCAACTGGGCGGTTAAGTACCAAACGCCTCGTCATCCTAAGATGACAGCCAACGGGCACCCTTGAGGTGCCCGTTTTTGTTTGTCATCTTGTGCTCTTCTCATCGCTACGCAGTTTTCCAAACGACGGGTTGCCATGACCGCCACCGCTCACTATCGAGGGCGCTTTGCCCCCACCCCTTCCGGGCCGCTGCACCTTGGCTCGCTGGTTGCCGCTTTAGGCAGCTATTTGGATGCCCGCGCCGCTAGCGGCCAGTGGCTGGTACGCATCGAAGATATCGACCCGCCACGCTGCCCAGAAGGCGCGGACAGCACTATTTTGCGCCAGCTAGAGGCCTTTGGACTAACGTGGGATGGGGAAGTGATATGGCAAAGCCATCGTCATGATGCCTACCAGCACGCGCTGGATCAGCTCGTTGAACAGGGGCTGGCATATCCATGCAGTTGCTCGCGTAAGCAGTGGCAGGCCTTTGACATCTACCCCGGCTGGTGCCGAAACGGCGTGTGCGATGCCACCAAGCCGGTCGCATGGCGGTTGCGCAGCGACCTCGCCAAACGCCCCGTAGGTTGGAATGATCGGCTGTTCGGCGAGCAGCACTTCGACCCCGCCGAACTGGGCGACGTCGTGTTAAAGCGCAAAGATCAATTATGGGCCTACCAGCTCGCGGTGGTGGTGGATGACGCCCACCAGGGCATTACCGATATCGTGCGCGGGTACGACCTGCTGGATAACACGCCTTGGCAGCAGCAGTTACAGGCAGCGCTAAGCCTACCAACACCCCGTTACCTGCACCTACCATTAGTGGTAACTACGGATGGCCAAAAGCTCTCCAAGCAGAACCTAGCACCCGCCCTAGCCGAAGAGAGCACCGGGATACGCCGCCAGCTCTTTCAGGCGCTGCAGCTACTCGACCAAGCGCCACCGCCAGCGCTTGTCGATGAATCGCCGGAAGCGCAACTACGCTGGGCAATAGAGAACTGGACGGTGTCACGCCTGGCACCGCTTGCCCATCGCCCCACTCCACCGGAGCAGTAAGATGTACATCTACCGCATCATGCTATTTCTTGTGTTTGGCGGCTACCTGCTATCACCGCTGTTTATGGATGGCTGGGGCGACCCGAGCGTGGCCTGGTACCGCCCTTTTGCGATTTGGGGCGTCCTGATTGCCCTGACGCTATGGCTTGAGCAGAAGAGGAAGTTAGATGAACGCTGAGCTGATAGGCGTTGTATTACTGGGGCTTAGCTACCTGGGGCTGCTGTTTGGCTGCGGCATGGCCGTCGAGCGGGGCTGGGTGCCAGTACGCATTACTCGCCACCCGATGGTGTATACCCTAGCGCTCGGCGTATACGCCAGCGCCTGGGCAATTTATGGCAGCATCGAATTAGCCGCGAATGCCGGGTTTGGCTACCTCGCTTACTACCTAGGGCCAGCGGGAGCTTTCTTACTCGCCCCTGTGCTGCTGGTACCGATTCAGCGCATTACCCGCACTTACCAGCTCTCTTCGTTGGCGGATCTGTTCGC
The DNA here is from genome assembly GCF_001596805.1 of Halomonas sp. KX33721. NCBI lineage: Bacteria > Pseudomonadati > Pseudomonadota > Gammaproteobacteria > Oceanospirillales > Halomonadaceae > Halomonas > Halomonas sp. KX33721. The sequence goes on from NZ_LVIA01000007.1 coordinate 14,487, forward strand.
CTTTCGCTACCGCTCCCGCTGGGCGGGAACGCTTGTCACGCTGCTTAGTCTGATTGCCGTACTACCGCTGCTGGGCATTCAAGTACACACCTTGAGCGACGCCGTGCAACTGCTAACCGGCAGCCGCTACAGCTCAGCGGTAGCGCTGCTGTTTTGCGCGGTCATTGCAGGCTGCGCCGTGCTGTTTGGCGCACGCCACAGCCATCGGCACCGCCACGATACACTGCTGAGCGTCATCGCCTTCGAATCGGTGATCAAACTGCTGGCCATGCTCGGGCTCGGTGCCATTGCCTTATGGTGGGTGTTTGACGGCCCTCAAGATTTACAGCGCTGGCTGGAAGGCCCGGGCGCGGCACTCCAGAGCGCCACCCCACAGCTAGAAGCCCCCCAGTGGCGCACGCTTCTGCTGCTGTTTTTCGCGGCGGCCTTTATGATGCCGCACCTATTTCAGATCACCTTTGCCGAAAGCCTCTCTCGCCATACCTTGCTGCAGGCGAGCTGGACCTTGCCGCTCTTTTTGCTACTGATGGCGCTACCGGTGCCGCTGATCTTATGGGCGGCGCAGTCGGCCAACGAGAGCGTGCCGCTCGCCGCTTACGCGGCGTATCTGATGACCGAGCACTGGTGGGTCGGCGCACTGGCGTTTATCGGCGGCCTAGCGGCCGCCAGCGGTACCATGATGATGATCGCGCTCGCACTCTCCGGCATGGTGTTGAACCACATCGTGCTGGTCGCCCGCCCGCCAGAGGCGCGTAGCGACCTCTACGGTTGGCTGCTGTGGCTGCGCCGTGCGCTGGTAGGGGCCGTAATCTTCGGCGGTTGGCTATTTGCTGAAAGCGTCGGGCGTTACCACTCTCTCACTAGCCTTGGGCTGGCTGCCTTTGTGGGCATGGCCCAGTGCCTACCGGGGCTGCTGGCGCTACTTTACTGGCCCGGCGCGAACCGCAAAGGCATGATTGCTGGCCTTATCGGTGGTATTGGCGTCTGGCTATGGGGGCTGTGGCTGCCGTTGCTATTCGACATCACCATGCCCGCGCTCCCGTTCACTCTGCTGATGCCCGCCGATGCCCCCGCGTGGTACAACGCCACGCTGATTTCGCTAGCGGTGAATATCGTCCTGCTGATCGTGGTGTCGCTGTTTACGCGCATCTCAGAGGGCGAGCGTTCGGCGGCAGAAGCCTGCTCGGTGGATGCGGTCATCCGCTCAAAACGCCTACCGCTGGAAGCCGCCACGGCGGGCGACTTCCCCGCCCACTTAGCTCAGGCACTTGGTGATGAAGCCGCCAGTCGCGAGGTGGATCGCGCCTTAAAAGCGCTCAACCTGACCCCGCAAGAGCGCCGTCCCTATGCGCTGCGCCGTTTACGCGACCGTATTCAGGCCAACTTATCAGGGCTCATGGGGCCGTCGGTGGCGCGGGATATCGTGGATAGATACCTGCCCTATCGCCACGACGATGCTCCCGTCACCGATGATATTCACTTTGTAGAGAGCCGCTTAGAAGCCTACCGCTCGCGCCTCACCGGGCTTGCCAGAGAACTCGACGGACTGCGCCGCCACCACCGTCAAACCCTGGCCTATCTGCCGGTAGGGCTGTGCGTGTTGGGCGACGACGATGAGCTGCTGATGTGGAACCAAGCGCTCTCCCAGCTCTCTGGCATCAGCGGCGAAAGCGTGATCGGCTCCCGACGCGACAGCCTGCCCCCGCCCTGGCCCACGCTGCTAGGCAGCGTGCTGAATGCCAGCCAGACGCCGCTGTACAAACAGGCGGTCACGCTGCACGGCAAAGACTACTTTTTGACGCTGCACAAAGCGGTGCTCAGCGGCCACGATAGTCGTGGCGGCAGCGTCATTCTGGTAGAGGATCACACCGAGATGAAATGGCTGGAAGAGGAGCTAGTGCACGCCGCGCGGCTCGCCTCCATTGGCCAGCTCGCCGCTGGTGTAGCCCACGAGATTGGCAACCCGATTACCGGCATCTCATCGCTGGCGCAAAACCTGCGCTACGACACCGAAGACCCGGCGCTGCTGGAAACCGCCGACCAAATTCAGCAGCTCACTCAGCGGGTGACTAAAATCGTCAACTCCCTGGTGGGATTTGCCCATGGCGGACGCCCCGCGCTACCGCTTCCCGCCGCGCCAGCATCGCTGAAAACGGTCAGCGAAGATGCGCTGCACTTGATCCATTTAGCCCGCTCAGGCGAGGATGTCACCTTTACCAACGCCTGCCCAAGTGACATTGTGGTGCGCGGTGATGCACAGCGCCTGACCCAAGTCATGGTAAATTTACTGAGCAACGCCAAGGACGCCTGCCAGCCACAGGGTACGGTACGTATTGAGGCAGGCACCCAGGCCAGCCACGCTTGGTGGCGCGTTGTCGACGACGGCCATGGGATTGATCCCAGCGTTAAACACCGCCTGTTCGAACCGTTCACCACCACCAAACCGGCGGGTGAAGGCACCGGACTTGGGTTATCGTTGGCGTATCAAATTATCAATGAGCACCAAGGCAAAATAGAGGTCGCTTCACCACCTCCCGGAAAGCCTCGCGGCACGGCCATTACGCTATGGCTACCGCTTTACCAACAGGATGATCACTTGCCCCATGCCCAGGATACTGATTGTTGAAGATGAAGCGATTATTCGCAGCGCGCTAAAGCGCTTACTGGAACGTCATCACTACAGCGTCAGCGAAGCGGCCAGCACCGAAGAGGCCCGCACGCAGCCGCTCAGCGACTTTGACCTCATCATCAGCGACCTGCGCCTGCCGGGGGAGCCGGGCACGACGCTCATTGAGCTAGCGGCCCCCGCCCCGGTATTGATCATGACCAGCTACGCCAGCATGCGTTCGGCGGTGGATGCGCTCAAGCAGGGCGCCGTTGATTATGTTGCCAAGCCCTTCGACCACACCGAGCTATTGGAAACGGTTGAACGCATTCTGCATAAGCAGTCGATGCAGCAGGGCACGCCGCCTGATATCACCGACGGAGGCGGCGGCCGTCAAACCATGATTGGCGACTGCACCGCCATGCAGGAGGTTTACACGCGCATTCGCAAAACCGCGCCTGCCGATGTCACCGTGCTGATCCAGGGCGAGTCCGGCACCGGTAAGGAGCTGGTCGCCCGCGCCATTCATCAACAAAGCAAGCGCGCCAAAGCGCCGCTGATTTGCGTGAACTGCGCGGCGATCCCCGAAACGCTGATTGAATCCGAGCTGTTTGGTCACGAGAAAGGAGCGTTTACCGGTGCCAGCGCGGCGCGCACCGGCTTGGTCGAAGCCGCCGACGGCGGCACGCTTTTTCTCGATGAAATTGGCGAGCTGCCCCTGGACGCCCAGGCGCGATTGCTGCGGGTACTGCAAGAGGGCGAAATCCGCAAAATTGGCTCCGTGGAAACCCGCCATGTGGACGTTCGCCTGATTGCCGCCACTCACCGTGACCTGCGCGCGCTTTCCAAAAGCGGCGAGTTCCGGCTTGATTTGTACTACCGGCTGAACGTGATGCAGATTGCCCTGCCACCGCTACGCGAGCGCGAAGATGACGTACTTAAAATCGCCGACATCCTGCTGGAAAAGGCCTGCAAGCGCCACGAGCGCCCCGGGCTGCGGCTCTCTAGAGCGGCTCGTCAGGATCTACGCGACTACCCCTGGCCCGGTAACGTGCGCGAGCTTGAAAATGCTCTGGAGCGCGGAGTTATTCTCGCCGAAGGGCATTTGATTCACCCCGATGATTTGGGACTTGGCCCGGCGACTAACCGACCTCACCCACCTGCCGTTAGCCCTGGGGCTTCCACAAATGACGACGCCACGACGGCTGACGAAGACGACCTTTCCCTCGAAGATTACTTCCAGCATTTTGTGCTGGAACACCAGGACCAAATGAGCGAAACCGAGCTGGCCCAGAAACTAGGTATTAGCCGTAAAAACTTATGGGAACGTCGCCAGCGACTGGGCATTCCGCGGAAAAAAACTGCCCGCCGCCAGAATTAGCGTACCGATTGGCTGTTTTTGCAGGGGCTATCCTCTGACCATAAGACTAACGTCTAATAGATTGATTTTCATAAGAAATACTCAAAATATCGTTACCCAGACACTGTTACCTTCCCACACAACGAAGCGAAAAATAGGGTCAAAAACGGGTAACACTTTCCCTTCCAATTAGTTCCCTGGCCTACCTAAAAATCGCCAAACCATTGAAATACATAACGTATCAAATGAGTGGCACGGCGAGTGCAATATTACTGGGTAAGAAGAACAAACTGGGCAGCGCGGTTAGTCGCTAACAAAAACAACATGACACCGCCCCGACCTGAGCCAAAACAAAAACAACAAGGCCAGGTAGAGATAACGGCACGAACAAGAACAACAGGCTTGAGTCTCATGACTTGCACGCGCAGCACAGGGTTACCTAGCGGAGCCAAGCAAACGCGCAGCAAACAATAACAATACACAGCAAGTGCCCAAATAAGGACGCGACGTACACAAGGTCTGCACCCAAACAACAACAACAACAATAGCAGCATAGGTGTACACCCCCGGAGCCAATAACAACTCGCCGGGAGAGAAAAGTTCGCGGTTGGATTATTGTTTTGAATACGAGGCGGTCGGAATCAGAGTGGTTCTTTACGCCTGCCGACTGCGGTGCGTATTCAGGGCGATGTGCCATCATGAATAAAAACAGCAGCATGGATGCTGATTGTCTGCTTTATAGGGGAGGCTCACGTAGCCTCCCCTTTCCGCGTTTACGGGTGGCATTGACGTCAGGCCCGACGGCTCATTGCAAACCGCTCTTTGCAAGCCCCAGGGGGTCGGATACACTCAACCCTTTACCGTCCTCCATACGGTCACGTTTTTCGAAACTGTTTTCGATACACTGCGAGTCGATATCGCCGCATGTTTAAAGGATTTACCCGTTTATTACATAGCCCGGGAGAGCACTTGAAATCCCTGCTCGATTCCCCTGAGAGCGCCTCTGATGCGCTCAGTCCTCGTATTATTCCGCGCTCCGAGCATCCCGTCTCTCGTCAGCAAATCAGTGAAGCCGCGCTCAAGGTGCTATACCGCCTCAATGGGGCTGGTTTCGATGCCTATCTTGTCGGTGGCTGCATTCGCGACGCGCTGCTGGGCAAAATGCCGAAAGATTTCGATGTTGCCACCAACGCAACGCCCGAGCAGGTGCGCGACCTATTTCGCAACTCACGCCTGATTGGCCGCCGCTTTCGAATCGTGCATGTACGCTTTGGCCGCGAAGTCATCGAGGTAACGACGTTCCGCGGCAAACCCCAGGACGAGCACGGCGACCATATCGCTCACCAATCGGACGATGGCTTGCTGCTGCGGGACAACGTATGGGGCAATATCGAAGAGGACGCACTGCGCCGCGACTTCACGGTCAATGCGCTCTACTACAACATTGCCGACTTCACCATTCACGACTTTGCCAACGGCGTGCGGGATATTGAGTCGCGCACGCTGCGGCTGATCGGCGACCCTGCGACCCGCTACCGTGAAGACCCGGTACGGATGCTACGCGCGGTTCGCTTTGCAGCCAAGCTCGACTTCACGATCGAGCCCGCCACCGAAGCTCCGATGTACGACTTGGCGCCGCTGCTGCTGCAAATTCCGCCTGCGCGCCTGTTTGATGAAGTGCTCAAGCTGTTTATGGCGGGCCACGGATTAATCACTTTCCGCCTGCTCAGCCATTACAATCTGTTTGGCATGCTCTTCCCGGAATCAGAAGAAGCCATGGCCGATGCCGCTTGGGCAGAAGAGCTCATTGAGCAGGCACTCGCCAATACCGATAAGCGTATCGCCGAAGACCGGCCCGTCACGCCCGCGTTTTTGCTGGCAGCATTTCTGTGGGCGCCGGTCGTTCACCGCCAGGCCGAGCTCGAGCGCGAGGGCATGCCTGCCGTGCCCGCCCTGCAAACCGCAGCTCAGCAGGTCGTATCGCGCCAGCTTCAGCACACCTCCATTCCCAAGCGTTTTGGGATTCCCATGCGCGAAATTTGGGAGCTTCAGGCACGTCTGCCAATGCGGCGGGGCAAGCGCGCGTTCCAAACCCGAGAGCATCCGCGCTTCCGTGCTGCTTATGACCTCCTGTTGCTACGTGAGCAGGCGGGTGAAATTCCCCGTGGGCTGGGCGACTGGTGGACGGCATTTCAGAAAGGCGATGAGCACGAACAGCTCCGCCTACTGCAAAAAGTCGGCAGCGACCCTGCCAGCCAAGGTGACCGCCGGCGCAAAAAACGCCGCAAGCCGCGGAAGGCGAACAGTGAATAACGCCATTCGCAGTTACATCGGCCTTGGTAGCAATTTGGAGAACCCCAAAGGTCAGGTGCAGCAGGCGCTTCAAGAGCTAGCTGCCCTGCCCTTGTCTCGGCTGGTGGCTAGCTCGTCACTCTACGCCACTTCCCCCGTAGGCCCTCAAGACCAGCCTGACTTTATCAACGCGGTCGCCTGCCTCGAGACCCACCTGTCGCCGCTGGCGCTCCTCGACCAGCTACAGGCGCTGGAGCAGCGCCATCGCCGGCGGCAGCTGCGCCACTGGGGGCCGCGCACGCTGGATTTAGACCTGCTGCTCTACGGCGAACTCACGCTTCATCAGCCACGCTTGACCGTTCCCCATGGGCAGATGCACGCCCGCGCTTTCGTGTTAGTCCCACTGGTGGAAGTGGCCACAGCGCTTCAGCACCCCATCACCCTACATCAGCAGCCGCTTAATCACTGGCTAACAGCTGTAAATATGAGCGATATTCGGCACTTAAATGATACCGGCGTCACCGCGACTGCTACCATCTGACACAAATCTCGACACCACGCCCCCAATCAGGTAACAATTGCCGGTTACGCCACATCGCGCAGGCAGGGACGCTGCGATAATAATGGCCGAGCAAAGCAGGCGCGTCACACGCCCCTGCCGCATCGGCCCCATAAAGATTGAATGAGAGCACGCCATGAAAACCGTCACCCTGAGCACTCTGCAGGCGTATAAGCGCGCCGGTGAAACGTTCAGTTGCCTGACTGCTTACGATGTCTCCTTTGCCCATGCCGCTAGCGCGGCAGGTATTGATGTCCTACTGGTAGGCGACTCCCTGGGCATGGTTCTGCAAGGCCATAGCAGCACCCTCCCTGTGACCATCGACGACATCTGCTACCACACCCACTGTGCAGCACGTGGCAAAGGCCACAGCCTGCTAATGGTCGACCTGCCGTTTATGAGCAACGCCACCACCGAACGCCTGTTGGAAGATGGCGCGGCACTCATGCGCGCAGGTGCGGAGCTGGTGAAGGTAGAGGGCGAGGCGTGGATGGCCGACGGCATACACGAACTGACGCGCCGTGGCGTACCAGTGTGCGCCCACTTAGGCTTAACGCCGCAAACCGTTTACCAGTTGGGCGGTTATAAAGTGCAGGGCCGCGAGGCCGAGCAAGCAGAAAAAATCATTAATGATGCCAAAGTGCTGGTCGAGGCGGGAGCATCGGTCATCCTATTAGAGTGCGTGCCCGCTAGCCTTGGCAAAGCGGTTACCGACGCCCTCGATGTCCCAGTCATCGGTATTGGCGCAGGCCCGGATACCGACGGCCAGATTCTGGTAATGCACGACGTGCTGGGCGTTACCCATGGCCGCACACCGCGTTTTGTGAAGAACTTTATGGCGGACGCACACTCTATTCAAGGTGCGTTTGAGCAGTACCATGAAGCGGTCAAAACCCGCACGTTTCCCGCTCTGGAACACTGTTTTTAAGTGAGTGACAGCGAATCCCCTATGCGCACTTTGCAAGATATTAACGAGCTACGCGCCACTCTGCGCGACTATCGCCTAAAGGGCCAGCGCATTGCGCTGGTGCCTACCATGGGCAACCTGCACGCTGGGCATTTGGCACTCATTGCGACCGCCCGCCAGCATGCAGATGTGGTCGTCTCCAGTCTGTTTGTTAACCCAATGCAGTTTGGCCCTGGCGAAGATTTAGACGCCTACCCGCGCACGTTTGAAGCTGACCAGCGCCAGCTCACCGAAGCAGGCTGTGATCTGCTGTTTGCCCCGACAGTGAGCGCCCTTTACCCCAACGGCTTGGATGCGCAAACCCGTGTTCACGTGCCCGAGGTCGGCGAAGGGCTTTGCGGTGGCTCACGCCCTGGGCATTTTGACGGTGTCTCCACCGTAGTGAGCATGCTGTTTAACCTAGTGCAGCCAGATGTCGCTTGCTTTGGTGAAAAGGATTACCAGCAGCTCGCGGTGATTCGTAAGCTGGTGGCCGACCTGCACATGCCCATCGAGATTATTGGCGTACCGATTGTACGCGCCGACGATGGCTTGGCGCTCTCCTCACGTAATGGCTACCTCAGCGAGCAGGAGCGCGCCATAGCGCCCACGCTCTACCGTACGCTGTGCGAGCTACGTGATGCGCTGGCCCAAGGCGAATCCGCCGAACAGGTACTACAACGGGGTAAAACCGCGCTGTATGATGCCGGTTTTACGCCGGACTATCTTGAGCTGCGGGATGCCACCCTAAAACCTGTGGCGGTCTCCACGCGCCATGCCGTGCTCTTAGCCGCCGCCAAGCTCGGCCCAGCCCGGCTTATCGACAATCTCAGCGTGCAGCTTCCTAGCGCTGCCACTGACTAGCCCGTCAGGCTAGCTCTTTACCCAGGAGTTTCTATGCATACCATTATGCTCAAAGCCAAGCTGCACATGGCCCGCGTTACCCACGCCGTTCTCAATTACGAAGGCTCGTGCGCCATCGACGGCGAACTGCTGGACATGGCCGGTATCCGCGAAAATGAACAGATTCAGATTTATAACGTGGAGAACGGCGAGCGCTTCACCACTTATGCCATTCGTGGCGAAGAGGGGTCACGTTTGATCTCGATCAACGGCGCAGCGGCGCATCTGGCCTCGCCAGGGCACCGCATCATTATTTGCAGCTACGCCCACTACTCAGAAGCCGAACTTGAAAACCATCAGCCTGCGCTGGTGTACCTCCAAGAAGGCAACCACGTTAGCCATACCAGCAACGCCATTCCGGTCCAATTGGCATAAGCTAATCACCTGAGAATGCGTTGTTATTTAACGGGCCGTTGATCGGCCTGTTTTTATTTGCCAAAAAAGCGTATTGCCGCAATGCACAACCTTCCCCTATGCTGATAGCCAAGCCTGTCAATACACGCTAATAACGATGTTAATAACAACGGATAGGCAGCGACGTCTATCTGCCATAGGAACGATGCAACACTTACTCAAGGAGTCATCGTATGCAAGACGTGGTCATTGTGGCGGCACGCCGCACCGCCGTAGGTAGCTTTGGTGGATCACTCGCTGGTATTCCTGCCAGCGACCTGGGCGCACTAGTGATTAAAGATATTATGGCTTCCACTGGGGTGGCTCCTGCGCAAATCGATGAAGTGCTACTGGGCCAAGTGCTCACCGCAGGCGTTGGCCAAAACCCGGCGCGCCAAGCAGCCATCAAGGCAGGCCTGCCAGACACCGTACCGGCCATGACGATCAACAAAGTGTGTGGCTCTGGCCTCAAAGCGCTGCACCTGGCGACTCAAGCCATCCGCTGCGGCGATGCTGAGATCGTGCTGGCCGGTGGTCAGGAGAACATGTCCGCCTCTCCCCATATTCTGCCGAACTCGCGCAACGGCCAGCGCATGGGCGACTGGAAGGCTATCGACTCCATGGTGCACGATGGCTTGTGGGATGCGTTCAATAACTACCACATGGGCATCACGGCCGAGAACCTGGCAGAGAAGTACGGTATCACGCGAGAAGCCATGGACGAATTTGCCGCCGCTTCCCAGCAAAAAGCTGCTGCCGCCATCAAAGAGGGCAAATTCAAAAGCCAGATTGTCCCGGTCGAGGTGCCGCAGCGTAAAGGCGACCCGGTGGTCTTCGATACCGACGAAAACCCTCGTGAAGTCACGGCAGACAAGCTGGCCGGGATGCGTCCTGCGTTCAAGAAAGACGGCACCGTGACGGCGGGTAACGCCTCGTCGCTGAACGACGGCGCGGCCGTGGTTATGCTCTGCTCGGCGGAAAAAGCCAAAGAGCTTGGCCTGGAGCCCCTAGCCCGCATTGCCGCCTACTCCAACGCAGGCGTCGACCCGGCCATCATGGGAATCGGGCCGGCCCCCGCCACCCGTCGCTGCCTAGAAAAAGCGGGCTGGAGCTTGGATGACCTGGACCTCGTTGAAGCTAACGAAGCCTTCGCTGCTCAAGCGCTGTCGGTCAATAAAGAGCTGGGCTGGGACACGTCGAAGGTGAACGTCAACGGCGGCGCCATCGCGCTAGGTCACCCTATTGGTGCGTCGGGCTGCCGCGTGCTGGTGACACTGCTCCACGAGATGATTGCCCGCGACGCCAAAAAAGGCCTCGCTACGCTGTGTATCGGCGGCGGCCAAGGGGTTGCGCTGGCGATTGAGCGTCCGTAACACCTCTTAAGCGGAACGTAGAGAGAGTGCCCCCGCCACGCGGGGGCATTTTTTTCGCCGGCCTTGCCAAGCCATTAGCGACGCTTCTCCCCCACAATGCGCGAGGGTGTGCGCCATACCAATAGCATCCCCAGCAGGAACAGCCCCGAGGCAACCCACATCGCCACCGGTAGGCTGGTGCCATCGACCACTTGCCCCCCGACCATGGCCCCCAGGCCAATCGACATGTTGAACACGAACGCCATTAACGCCGTGGCGGCTTCCGTATTGGGCGCCGTGCGTAGTATCCATGTCTGAATACTCACTGATACGCTGCCAAATACAGCACCCCACAGCATTAACAGCAGCACGCCACTGGTCGGCTCTACGCCTACCACCGGGAAGATCGCCACGACTACCAGCAGTAGGCTGGGAATCGCCAGCACCGCACGGTAGGGATGTCGCCCAGCAAAGACACCCGCCGCGATATTGCCCAAAATCCCCGCCGCCCCGTAGAGCAACAGCAAGCTTCCGACGTGACGCTGGGCAATACCGCTAATCTCCTGAAGGATCGGGCTGATAAAGGTATAAGCGGCAAAGTGGCCAACCACCACAAAGCCCGTGGTCAGCACCGCTACCCGCACGCCACGATTCTTTAGCTGTTGCGCAAGCATCCGTAACCTTACTGGCTCGCGGGGCGGCAGTGGCGGTAGCCAGCGCCAAAGCGCCAACGCCGTGAGCAAACTCAAGCCCCCCAAGGCACCAAAGGCCACGCGCCAGTTACTGATATCACCCAGCAGCGTGCCCAACGGTACGCCGAGCACCGAGGCCGCCGCCACGCCGCCAAAAATGATGGTCATGGCCCGCGACACCTGATCGCTAGGCACCAGACGTGGCGCAATACTGCCCGCAATGGCCCAAAAACCGCCGATACTGATCCCCACCAACACTCGCGCCGCCAACAGTAGGGCAAAGTTGCTGGCCATGGCGGAGAGCACGCTGCCAAGCACCATCACTGCCATCATCAGCGTCAGCATGATACGGCGATCGAGACGCCCTACCGCCACCGGTAGCAGCGGCGCTGAAAACGCCGCCACGACGCCGGGCACCGTCACCATCAACCCTGCCATACCTGGGGTCACGCCCATCGATTCTGCCACCTGAGAGAGCAAACCGATGGGTAGTTGCTCTGCGGTCACCAACAAAAAAAATGCCGATCATCACGGCCACCACCGCCCACCAACGCGGCGATTCCTGCTGCTCCATGCTATGTCCTCACATTCCTGACCTATCAAAACGACACCGCCCCCACAGCCAAGGGCTGCGGGGGGCGGTAAATCCTACGCTGAGCACTCGTTAGCTAGCGACGTCCGCCTCGGCAGCTTCAAACGCTGCTTTCTCTTCTTCGGTGATCTCTTTGATCGAGAGCTTCACGCGGTTGCGGTTGTCGATATCCAACACCTTCACGATGACATCGTCGCCTTCGTTCAGGAAGTCGCGCACGTTATTGACGCGCTCCTGGACGATTTGCGAGATGTGCACCAGGCCATCGGTTCCCGGCATGATGTTCACGAACGCACCAAAGTCGGCGATACGTACGACCTTGCCTTTGTACAGCTTGCCGATTTCCGCTTCGGCGGTGATCGCCAGTACGGTATCGATCGCTTTCTTGGCAGCGGCTTTGTCTTCGGCGTAGATGCGAACGGTGCCATCGTCATCAAGATCGATCGATGCGCCGGTGTCTTCGCAAATCTTACGAATGGTGGCGCCGCCCTTGCCGATGACGTCGCGAATCTTGTCCGGATCGATTTTGATCGTCGCCATGGAAGGGGCGTTTTCCGACACCTCGTTACGGCTCTGGCTGATCACGGCGTTCATCTGTGCCAGGATACCGATGCGCGCATCGTGGGCCTGTTGCAGCGCAGTCTCCATGATCTCTTCGTTGATGCCCTCGATCTTGATGTCCATCTGCAGGGCAGTGACGCCCTCTTCAGAACCGGCCACTTTGAAGTCCATGTCACCCAGGTGGTCTTCGTCACCCAGGATATCGGTCAGCACCGCGTAGCCGTCTTCGTCTTTGACGAGGCCCATGGCAATACCCGCCACCGGGGCTTTCAGCGGAACGCCCGCATCCATCAACGCCAGCGAGGAACCGCACACGGACGCCATGGAGCTAGAGCCATTGGATTCGGTGATTTCCGACACCACACGGATGGTGTAGGGGAACTCTTCTTCGGACGGCAGCATCGCTTGGACACCGCGACGCGCCAAACGGCCGTGGCCGATTTCACGGCGCTTTGGGCCACCCATGAAGCCCGCTTCACCCACCGAGTAGGGAGGGAAGTTGTAGTGCAGCATGAAGCGGTCTTTACGCTCGCCTTCCAGCGACTCGATGAGCTGCGAATCGCGCAGCGTGCCGAGTGTTGCGACCGCAATGGCCTGGGTCTCACCACGGGTGAAGATGGCTGAGCCGTGAGTTTTCGGCAGCACGCCGACTTCGATGTTCAGCGGACGCACGGTGACGTTGTCGCGGCCATCGATACGCGGCTCGCCCTTGACCACGCGGGAGCGCACCACACGCTTCTCAAGCGCTGCGAACGCGCCTTTCACGTCATCCTTGCTGAACTTGCCTTCCGCTTCCTCTTCGCCTTCGGCAGCCGCTAACTGTTCGACGGCCGCGTCTTTCAGCGCTGCGAGTGCATCTTGGCGCTGCATTTTATCGGTGATGCGGTACGCCTCACCCACTTTGGCTTCAAAGGCATCGGCCATGGCCGTTTTCAAGGCAACGTTTTCTGCCGGCGCCTGCCACTCCCAGCGCGGCTTACCAGCGTCGGCAGTCAATTCTTTAATGGCGTCGATCGCGACTTGCATCTCCTGGTGGCCAAACAGTACGGCACCCAGCATTTCGTCTTCGAGCAACTCTTGCGCTTCGGACTCCACCATCAGCACGGCGTTTTCGGTACCGGCCACCACCATGTCCAGCTCGGAGGTGGTCAGCTCTTCGACGGTGGGATTCAGGAAGTAGCCTTGCTCTTCGTTGAAACCAACGCGAGCAGCGCCAATCGGGCCATTGAACGGAACGCCTGAGATGCTCAGCGCCGCAGAGGTGCCCAACATGGCCGCGATGTCCGGATCGTGATTACGGTCGGTGGATAGAACGGTACAGATCACCTGTACTTCGTTCATAAACCCTTTGGGAAACAGCGGACGGATCGGACGGTCGATCAAACGCGAGGTCAGGGTCTCTTTTTCAGTCGGGCGACCTTCACGCTTAAAGAAGCCACCGGGGATTTTACCCACGGCGTAGGTTTTCTCTTGGTAGTGTACCGAGAGCGGAAAGAAGGGCTGGCCTGGGTTGACGTCTTTCTTCGCCACCACCGTACACAGGACGACGGTGTCGTCCATGGTGACCATCACGGCACCAGTGGCTTGGCGAGCAATACGCCCAGTTTCGAGGGTGACGGTGCTGCGACCGTATTGGAACGTTTTTTTGACCGGATTCACGGCTACTTCCTTTAACATTAATAGCTACTTGTCTTTTCGCTTGGGTCGTTTGACTCGCCACCATTCTAGGCGTTGACGCGCCGTACGGCTACCAGAAACAAAAAACGGGCAGCCCACAAGGAGCTGCCCGTTTTAGATCATGGCCGTTAAGAACTTAACGGCGCAGACCCAGACGCTGAATCAGAGACTGATAGCGTTCGAAATCTTTACGCTTCAGGTAGTCCAGCAGCTTACGACGCTGGTTTACCATGCGGATCAGACCACGACGGGAGTGGTGATCCTGCTTGTTGGTTTTGAAGTGGTCCTGCAGGCCGTTGATGTTGGCGCTCAGCAGTGCAACCTGAACTTCAGGGGAACCGGTATCGTTATCGCCGCGGCCGTATTCGTTGACGATCTCGGCCTTTTTCTCAGCGGTTAATGCCATCTGTCTCTCCAGTAAGCAATATGCCTAAAAATGAATGGGTGAGACCACGCATATTTGCAGTCTCAGGCGACCATTTTCGCGCAAATCGCCACATCCTTGCAACGTTTTACCGCGATATTACGAACGAGCGACCGTACTTAACAGCCGCTTAGGGGCCACTTCCTGAGGCCCTTTTACAACGCCAAGGCCGATAAACGTCTCGGCGTGATAAAGTCGTGCCAACGCATCGGGTGCCAATTCATCGACGGTGAGCTCGGCTGACTGTCCGTGGGCCAGTCGGCCAAACGAGGTGTCATCGACGCTAAGCGACGGCAGGTGATCGACCAGCACATCCACGGGCATCAGTTCCGCCTCGCGGTCGGCTTGGCTAGCCAGTGCTTCCAGTGCCTCGAGTGTCCACATCGCATCACCATCGAACGGCCCGGTTTTGAGCCGACGTAGCTGACTGATATGGGCACCACAGCCCAGCGCGTGGCCAATGTCTTCCGCCAACGTGCGGATGTACGTGCCTTTGCTGCAGCTGACTTCCAGCTCGAACGCCGTGCCCTCGAACGAAAGCAGGCGCGCATCATACACGCTTACCCGCCGCGCTGCACGTTCAACCTGTTTCCCCTCGCGGGCCAACTCGTAGAGCTTTTTACCCTGATGCTTGAGCGCCGAGTACATGGGCGGCACCTGATCGATCTCGCCGCGAAAACGCGTCAAGACAGATTCGATGTCCTCGACCGCAAGGTTTGGCACCTCGCGCCGCTCCAGCACAGTGCCTTCGGCATCGCCGGTATCGGTGATCACCCCCAGTTCGACCCGGGTGCGATACATCTTGTCGGCTTCCAGCAGATGCGCGGAAAACTTGGTGGCCTCCCCCAGGCAGATAGGCAGCAAGCCTGTCGCCATCGGGTCCAGCGTGCCGGTATGCCCGGCTTTTTGCGCGTCGAACAGACGGCGCACACGCTGCAGCGCGTGATTGCTGGAGAGGCCTTTCGGCTTATCCAGCAGCACCACGCCATTGACCGGTAATCCGCGACGGCGACGGGGCATTAGCGCGCCTCCTCACCTTGCTCTTCACTGCCGCCCTCGTCTTCCGCTTGACGGGCACGGTCAGAAGAGACCGCTTCGTCGATCAGCGATGAGAGGTGCTGGCCGCGCACCACACTTTCATCGAAATGAAAGCGCAGTTCGGGTACGTGACGCAGCTTGATGCGCTGGGCGATTTGGCTTCTCAGAAACCCTGCTGCACGTTTCAGTACCTGCAGGTTCTCCTTGATACGCTCGGGATCCTGTTCACCCAGCAGGGTGACGTAGATATCGGCGTAGCCAAGGTCACGACTAACGGTGGCCCCGCTCACCGTGACCATGCCCAAGCGCGGATCTTTCACTTCGCGTTGGATCAGTACCGCCAGCTCCTTTTGGAGCTGGTCGGCTACTCGGTCGGTACGCTTAAATTCGCGCATGGTTGCTCCTCGCGCGGCCTTACAGGCTGCGCTCGACCTTCACTTGGTCAAAGACTTCGATCTTGTCGCCGACCTGGACATCGTTGTAGTTCTTCACGCCGATGCCACACTCCATGCCGTTACGCACTTCTTGTACGTCGTCTTTGAAGCGGCGCAGCGATTCGAGCTCACCTTCGTAGATGACCACGTTGTCACGCAGAACGCGGATACGCTTGCTGCGCGACACGGTGCCTTCGACGACCATACAGCCAGCCACCGCACCGATCTTCGGCGCGCGGAACACGTCGCGTACTTCGGCCACACCCACGATCTCTTCTTTCCACTCGGGGGCGAGCATACCGCTCATCGCCTGTTTGACTTCGTCGATCAGGTGGTAGATGACGCTGTAGTAGCGCAGATCCAGACCTTCACGCTCGATGATCTCACGAGCAGCGGCATCGGCACGGACGTTGAAGCCCACCACGATGGCTTCCGAGGCCAGCGCCAAGTTGGCGTCGGTACCGGTGATCCCCCCCACACCAGAGGAGACCACGGCCACCTGCACTTCTTCGGTGGAGAGCTCTTCCAAGGCGCCTTTGATCGCTTCCAGCGAGCCCTGTACGTCGGCTTTGAGGACGATGTTGACCTTAGCCACTTCGTCTTGGCCCATCTGGCTGAACATGTTCTCCAGCTTGGCCTTCTGCTGACGCGCCAGACGCACTTCGCGGTATTTACCCTGACGGAAGTTAGCCACTTCGCGGGCTTTCTTCTCGTCGGCCACGACCATGAAGTCGTCACCAGCATCTGGTGTGCCGTCGAGACCTTGGATCTCGACCGGCATGGCGGGGCCAGCGGTATCGACCTGCTTGCCCAGCTCGTTGGTCAGCGCGCGAACGCGGCCGTAGTGCAGGCCCGCCAGGACGATATCGCCCTTCTTCAGCGTACCGTTTTGTACCAGCACGGTAGCGACCGGACCGCGCCCTTTATCCAAGCGCGACTCAACTACCACACCTTTACCCGGTGCCGACGGAACGGCTTTGAGCTCGAGTACTTCAGATACCAGCTGGATGGCTTCCAGCAGGTCTTCGATGCCTTCACCGCTCTTCGCAGAGACGTGAACGAACTGCGTATCGCCGCCCCACTCTTCCGAGATGACGCCGTGCTGAGACAGCTCGTTCTTGACACGATCAGGATCGGCCTGGGGCTTATCGATCTTGTTCACGGCCACGACCATCGGTACACCAGCAGCTTTCGAGTGCTCGACGGCTTCGATGGTTTGCGGCATGACGCCGTCGTCGGCCGCCACCACCAGGATGACCACGTCGGTGGCTTTCGCACCGCGAGCACGCATGGCGGTAAACGCCGCGTGACCCGGGGTATCCAGGAAGGTCACGCCACCGTGGTCATCTTCCACATGGTAGGCACCGATGTGCTGGGTAATACCGCCCGCTTCGCCAGTGGCGACTTTCGCACGACGGATATAGTCCAGCAGCGAGGTCTTACCGTGGTCAACGTGACCCATGACGGTGACGACCGGTGAGCGGGTGATCTCTTCGCCTTCGTAGGAGATGCCTTCCAGCATTTCCGTTTCCAGCGCGTCATCTTTCACCAGTTTGACCTTGTGGCCCATCTCTTCCACCACAATCGCCGCTGTATCCTGGTCGATTGTCTGGTTGATGGTCACCGCCGCACCCATGGTGAACATGGCTTTGATGACTTCGTTCGCCTTGATCGACATTTTGTCGGCCAGCTCAGCAACGCTGATGGACTCAGGGATCGAGACTTCACGAACGATCGGCTGCGTCGGCTTCTGGAAGCCGTGCTTGCCATTACCACTTTGGCTAGCACCACCACGACGTCCGCCACGGCGCTCGGCACGCTTCACTTTCTTGCCGCCGCCGCGCTTACGCTCTTCGCGATCGCCACGATCATCGTCGTCGTCACGACCTTTCTTCTTCGCGGCTGCCTTTTTCGGCGGCGCAGTACGACGATCGGTACGGCCCTCTTTCGGCGGTGCCGGCGGCAGATCATCGGCTACCGGCGTGTCGTCGATTTCAAGCTCGGGCACTTCGATATCCGGCACTTCAGCGGCTTTGGCTTTGGCCTTCTCTTCCGCTTCTTTACGCGCGGCGTCTTCGGCAGCTTTGGCTTTCGCAGCGGCGGCTTTCTCTTCAGCGACGCGGGCATCGCGCGCTTTACGCTCTGCTTCTGCTTCCGCCATATCGCCTACCAACTGACGCGGGCCAGAGTGCTTGGGCTCAGGCGCCTTCGGCTTCTCATCTTCTTCGCGCTTAACGTAGGTTTTCTTCTTACGAACCTGTACTTCGATCGTTTTACCGCGCTCGCCGGTCTTGATGCGGCTGCGGGTTTTACGGGTCAGCGTAATACGGTTTTTGCTCGGTTCGCTGTCGCCGCCGCCGTGGCTTTTCTTCAAAAAGCTTAGCAGTGTCTGCTTGTCATCTTCAGACACGGCGTCGTTTTCTGAAGCATGCTTCAAGCCAGCTTCTTTCATCTGTTCCAATAGGCGGGGCACATCGCGGCCCACCTTTACTGCAAAATCTTTAACTGTCATATCTGACATAGTGACCCTCCTCAGCCCGTGACCTGTTTACTGTGTGTTTGAATCCGATGTGTCATCGACTTCAAACCAGGGCGCACGGGCAGTCATGATCAGTGCCGCTGCGCGCGCTTCGTCCAACTCCTCGATATCGACCAGATCGTCGACAGACTGCTCGGCGAGATCTTCCATTGTGACGATACCGCGGCTGGCCAGAATGAAGGCCAGGTGGCGCTCCATACCGTCCATCTCCAGCAGGTCATCCGCTGGTTGGGCACCGTCCAGCGCTTCTTCCGAGGCAATCGCCATCGTCAGCAGCTCGTCTTTTGCGCGTGCACGCAGCTCTTCCACCAGCTCTTCGTCGAACTCTTCGATTTCGAGCATCTCTTCCAGCGGCACGTAGGCAACTTCTTCCAGGGTGGTAAACCCTTCCTCCACTAGCAGGCGAGCGACCTCATCATCGACCCCCAGATGATGAACAAAGGAATCCACCAGGCTGTCGATTTCCTGCTCGCGCTTGGACTCCGCTTCATCTTCGGTCATGACGTTGATCCGCCAGCCGGTCAATTCAGACGCCAAACGCACGTTCTGGCCGCTACGGCCAATGGCCTGTGCCAGGTTGTCCTGTGCCACGGCGACGTCCATAGCGTGCGCATCCTCGTCCACCAAGATCGAGGCCACGTCGGCCGGCGCCATGGCGTTGATCACCAGTTGAGCCGGGTTGTCGTCCCACAGAACGATATCTACACGCTCGTTTTGCAGCTCAGATGATACCGCCTGAACCCGTGAGCCACGCATACCGACGCAGGCACCGACCGGATCAATGCGGCGGTCGTTGGTTTTCACTGCGATCTTGGCACGTGAGCCGGGGTCGCGAGCAGCACCTTTGATTTCAATCAGCTGCTCGGCGATTTCCGGCACCTCAATTTTGAACAGCTCAATGATGAATTCAGGGCAGGTGCGTGAGAGTTGCAGCTGCGCACCGCGAGCGTCCGGGTCAACCTTGACCAGCAGCGCGCGAACACGCTCGTTCATCCGGTAGCGCTCGCCGGGGATCATCTCGTTACGCGGCAAAAACGCTTCGGCGTTTTCTCCCAGATCAATGATCAGGCCGTCACGGGTGGTCTTCTTAACGATACCCGCAACGAGTTCGCCTTCACGGTCAGCGTACTGACGCACGACTTCGGCACGCTCGGCTTCGCGCACTTTCTGCACGATGACCTGCTTGGCAGTTTGCGCGGCGATACGCCCGAACACGGCGTTTTCGATCTTTTGCTCGACCACATCGCCCAGCTTCAGCGGCGGGTCGCGCTGCTCGGCAATGCTCTGCTTGATTTCATAGTCTGGCGTTTCGAATTCGTCATCTTCGACCACGGTCCAGTAGCGGAACGTCTCGTAGTCACCGGTGCGGCGATCAATATGCACGCGCACATTGGCTTCTTCGTGCTCAAAACGCTTACGCGACGCGCTGGCCAGCGCGGCTTCTACCGCTTCGAAGATGACATCGCGGGGGACGCCTTTTTCATTAGAGATCGCGTCCACGACCATTAAAATTTCTTTACTCATGCGTTTGCCTCGCCAGAAAACCTGTCCTTTTGTGCATCATCCCGGCGCCTGCCGGAAGCCGCGACCCGTGTTATTCGTCGAACTGCGGGACAACGTGCGCAGAATCGATGCTTTCGATAGGAAAGCAGTACTCTTCGCCTTCCAGTTGCAGTAGCACTTCATCGCCCTCGACACCTGCGAGGAGCCCTTGGTATTTGCGTCGCCCATCGAACGCGACACGTAGCTTCAGAGCGACCTGGTGGCCCTGATAGCGGATAAAGTGATCCAGGGAGTAAAGGGGACGTGCCATGCCGGGCGACGAGACTTCCAAGCGGTATTCACCGGGAATGGGGTCTTCCACATCCATCACGGCACTGACTTGGCGGCTAATATCAGCGCAGTCTTCCACGCTGACACCGCTCTCGCGCTCGATGTAAATCACCAGCCGCGAATGCTTGCCCTGGGAAATATGGTCGATACCCCATAGCTCGAAGCCCATGGCGGCAACGACAGGTTCGATCAGCGCGTGAAGCGCAGCGTGTTTTGTGGCCACAGACAAAGCTCCTATAGCCGTTGCATCAGGCACCTGGCCAGGAGTCGTAAGAAAAGCTAGGTGGCTGATTGGCATTACCTGGGAATGTGTCTCTGGCTACTCGAACAACATCCGCTCTTGAGACACGCTTGGCTCGCAAAAAGCTCTTCATAAAAGCTGTTTACAAAAAACCAGTTACAAAAAGCTACTAACAAAAAGCCCCTTCACAGGAAGGGGCTTTTCAAAAGAAACCTGTAGTACCATTTTAGCAACATGTCGCGAATTTTTCGCAGCTCAAAAGCACCTTAATACATGCCGTTGATCCTAAACCATGCTACTAGATAAATGGTAGCGGGGACCGGATTTGAACCGATGACCTTCGGGTTATGAGCCCGACGAGCTACCAGACTGCTCCACCCCGCATCAATCTAGGTCGACGATAATAGACACTTGAAAGGCTTACGTCAAGAACTCATTCCAAGAACTTGTTTCAAAAACTTTTTCAAATGCGTCTTTCGCCTCAGGTGCCAATCCTGACATTCTGGGAAGCTGGTAAACCAGCGAAACAGATGGTGCCGAAGGCGGGACTTGAACCCGCACGACCATACGGTCACTACCCCCTCAAGATAGCGTGTCTACCAATTCCACCACTTCGGCATCAGGGGAGGCTAAAGAAAGCGACATCAAGCGGTTACTCGCTGCTTTCCTCTAGCACTGGCGCGGTATTATCCATACTTGCAGGAGAGTCGTCAAGCGTTGGAATGTTTTGCTGTTGTTCGATCATCTGCGCATCAGGAATACCCGCCTCCGGCGCTTGGCCTGCCTGGGTCGCGAAGTACGCAAGCGCCATGGAGGTGACAAAAAAGCCCGCCGCAAGAATACCCGTTGTGCGGGAGAGGAAATTACCGCTACCCCGCGAGCCAAACACTGTTTGCGACGCACCGCCACCAAAAGCAGCGCCTGCTTCGGCACCCTTACCCTGCTGAAGTAGGATGAGTACAACCAAGGCGACCGCAATCACCACGTGAACCATAAGAATTGCAACTTGCATGGAGTTATCCTGCTGACTGACAAATGGCGTAGAAATCGTCGGTTTTAAGCGAGGCACCGCCCACTAAACCGCCGTCGATGTCCGGCTGGGCGAGCAGCTCAGCCGCGTTACTTGCGTTCATGCTACCGCCGTAAAGCAGTTTCAGCTGCTCGGCAAGCGACGCATCAAACCCTGCCTGATAGGCACGAATGCCTGCCATGACCTCTTGCGCCTGCTCTGGCGTGGCCGTACGGCCGGTACCTATCGCCCACACAGGCTCGTAGGCAATAACGATTTGCAGACGCTGCTCTGGCGCTAAGCGAGCCATGATATAGCCTACTTGGCGCAACACAACGTCCATCGTGCGGCCTGCATCGCGCTCTTCCAGCGTTTCACCCACGCATAGAATAGGCGTCAGCCCAGCATCAAGGGCTGCCAACAGACGGTCAAACACCTGCTCGTCGCTTTCGCGGTAAAGCTGGCGGCGCTCAGAATGCCCCACCAACACGTAGGCCACACCAAACTCTTTGAGCATGCTACCGCTCACTTCCCCGGTATGCGCCCCGGAGTGATGAGGATTAAGCGTTTGCGCCCCTAACTGCAGCGGCGTGTTGCTGAACGCATGGCGCGCAGCATCTAGATAGGGAAACGGCGGAATGACCACCACGTCGATATTGGCGGGCAGCGCAGCAGAAGCAAACGTTTTGCCAAACGACTCAATCAACGCCGCAGAACCGTTCATTTTCCAGTTACCGGCGATTAATGGCGTACGCATGGATAATCCTCACTCAAGGTGGAGCGAAATGGTATAGGAGCCGCCTTGTCAAGACAACCGCTGTTGCAAGCCCAATGACAAGCAGGACGCGCTTCGCCAAGCAAGGACGGCTATTCACGACCCAGCATGCTAGCCGAGTAGCGCCTGCACTTGACCTGCCAGCTTATTGGCTAAGCGATCCACATCCAAATGAGCGCGCCCTTCCACCATTACGCGGATTAATGGCTCGGTGCCGGATGGGCGCAGCAGTACCCGCCCTTGGTCCCCTAATTCAGCCTCCAATGCAGCAACAGCATCCAACAGCGGTTGGGCAGCCATAACCTCTTTGGCATTCGACCCTGCGGGCAAGCGCACATTAACCAGTGATTGCGGCACTTTTTCCAGCCCTTTCAGCAGCGATGGTAACGGCTTTTGTTCCCGCACCATTAACCCCAGCACCTGCAAGGCTGACACAATACCATCGCCGGTCGTTTGTACGTGGCCACAGACAATGTGTCCCGACGCTTCGCCGCCCAGCTCCCAGCCGTTGGCTGCCATCATTTCCATCACAAAGCGGTCGCCTACTTTGGCACGCTGGAACGGGATACCGAGCCGGTCTAATGCCATCCCCAGGCCGAAGTTACTCATCAGCGTGCCGACCACGCCGCCTTCCAGAAGGCCGCGCTCAAAACGGTCACGGGCGATTAAGTACAAAATATCGTCGCCATCGACCTCACGACCATCCGCATCAACGAGCAGTACACGGTCGCCATCGCCATCGAACGCAATG
This sequence comes from Halomonas sp. KX33721, assembly GCF_001596805.1. Classification (NCBI taxonomy): domain Bacteria; kingdom Pseudomonadati; phylum Pseudomonadota; class Gammaproteobacteria; order Oceanospirillales; family Halomonadaceae; genus Halomonas; species Halomonas sp. KX33721. The sequence continues at coordinate 37,463 of NZ_LVIA01000007.1, forward strand.
CCTAAATCCGCCCCTTGCTGAATTACCGCCGCCCGCAGCGCTGCTGGGTGTGTCGATCCCACATGGTGGTTGATATTTAATCCATCTGGCGCGGTGCCAATCACGCTCACTTCCGCCCCTAGCTCGCGAAAAACGCTGGGGGCAATATGGTAGGTAGCGCCATGGGCACAGTCCAATACCACTTTCAGTCCGTGCAGACTAAGTCGGTCCGGCAGGGTGGATTTACAGAACTCAATATAGCGGCCTGCGGCATCGTCAATGCGTGCCGCCTTACCTAGCTGCGCCGCATCGGCGGTGGTCAACGGGGCTTCCAGCATCGCTTCAATGCGGTCTTCCACGTCATCCGGCAGCTTTTTGCCTTCTGCGGAGAAAAACTTAATGCCGTTATCGTCAAACGGATTATGAGAAGCTGAAATCACAATGCCCGCATCCGCCCGGAAGGTACGTGTGAGATAAGCGATCCCCGGCGTGGGCATCGGCCCTAACAGGGAAACATCCACACCTGCAGCCGACAGCCCCGCTTCCAGCGCCGACTCAAACATATAGCCGGAAATACGCGTATCTTTACCAATCAATACCCGAGTGCGGCCCTTTTCACGGCGTAGCACCTGCCCAGCGGCCCACCCCAACTTGAGCATAAAGTCAGCAGTAATCGGTGACTGCCCAACGGTACCGCGAATACCATCAGTGCCAAAATAGCGTCGTGTCATAACGAGAGTTCCTTATCAACGGGCGGCTCACAGCCCTCTTGTAGTACCGCCCAAGCCATATTCACAGCATCCACTGTAGGCCCAACATCATGCACTCGTAGAATGCTCGCCCCACGCTCAACCGCCATAGCCGACAAAGCCAAGCCGCCAGCTAACCGTTCTTCCACCGGACGACCCAGCACTTTGCCAATCATGCTTTTACGTGACATGCCTACCAATATCGGCAGATCAAACGCGAGCAGCGACTCCATATACTTGAGCAAACGCAGATTATGCTCGACGGTTTTGCCAAACCCAAAGCCAGGGTCGATCAAAAGACGATGACGGCGCAGCCCTGCCGCTTCACAAGCATCGATACGCTCGGATAAATACGCCGCGACCGCACGCTCTACGGGCTCGCTGTACTCAGGAGAGTGCTGCATGTTCTGCGGCTCACCCTGGCGGTGCATCAGACACACAGGCAAACCGCTGCTGGCAGCAGCTGCCAGTGCGCCCTCGCGCTCTAGCGCACGCACATCGTTAATCATCCCCGCCCCTAAAGCGCTGGCTTCACGAATTACCGTGGCGCTGCTGGTATCCACCGATACCAACGCATCTAGTTCGCGCACCAGCGCTTCCACTACGGGTGCGACACGGTCTAGCTCTTGCTGCTCAGAAACCGCCATAGCGCCTGGACGGGTCGATTCGCCGCCCACATCAATCAAGGCAGCGCCTTCGGCCAGCATGCGCTCGGCGTGGCGTAGCGCATCTTCTAAGGCAACATGCTGACCACCATCGGAGAACGAATCAGGCGTGACGTTCAAAATACCCATCACCCGTGGAAACGAAAGATCAAGCGTATGGCGCCCACAGCGCAGCTGCAAAGCACTCTCTGCTTGGCGCGAAGGCGATGAAGGGTCAACGTTCGGTGTCATGCTACCGCCTAAAAATAGAAAAGAAACGTAACTGCTATTGGCCCACAGCATAACAAAAAGGCGCCCCAATATGGGACGCCTTTGCTAACACCAGCAGTATGGCTTGATTAAGGACCTGCAGGGCCACCTAGCGGGTCAGATGGACGACGGCGAGGCTCATCGTCACCCTCTTCGCCTTCATCGCTTGACGCGTTAGGCGCTTGGTCATCCGCTTTCGCTTCTGGCTTATCGTCGCTGATGCGCATTCCACCACCGGAGGAGTCACCGTCGTTCCAGCCTTCCGGCGGACGCGGGTCACGTCCTTCCATGATGTCTTTAAGCTGGCTGGCGTCGATGGTTTCAAACTTCATCAGCGCTTCTGCCATGGCATCCAGCTTGTCGCGGTTGTCATGCAGAATCTGACGCGCCTGCTCGTAACACTCATCGATAATCTTGCGCACTTCTTTATCAAGACGCGCGGTGGTTTCTCCAGATTTCAGCTTACCACCGCCCTGACCAGGGCCACCGAGGAACTGGTGAGACTCGTCCTCATCGTACATGATCGGACCCATCTCATCCGAGAGACCCCATTTGGCCACCATGTTGTGAGCCAGCTCAGTGGCACGCTTGATGTCGTTAGATGCACCAGTGGTCACACCGTTAGCACCCAGCGTCATCTCTTCGGCAATACGGCCACCAAACAGCGAGCAGATCTGGCTGATAATTTGCTGGCGCGACAGGCTGTAGCGATCCTCTTCCGGCAGGAACATCGTCACACCCAGCGCGCGGCCACGAGGAATAATCGTCACCTTGTAGACCGGATCGTGCTCAGGCATGACCAAGCCAATAATCGCGTGGCCTGCTTCGTGATAAGCGGTATTGAGCTTCTCTTTATCGGTCATGACCATGGATTTGCGCTCAGCGCCCATCATGATCTTGTCCTTGGCCAGCTCAAGCTCTTCCATGCCTACCAGGCGCTTGTTACGACGCGCCGCAAACAGGGCAGCCTCGTTCACCAGGTTGGCCAGGTCGGCACCGGAGAAGCCAGGCGTACCACGGGCAATCAGCTGCGGCTTCACGTCATCCGCCAGCGGCACCTTGCGCAGGTGAACGCCCAGAATATGCTCACGGCCACGGATATCCGGCAAGCCCACGGTTACCTGACGGTCGAAGCGGCCCGGGCGCAGCAGCGCGGGGTCAAGAACGTCCGGGCGGTTGGTGGCGGCGATGACAATAATGCCCTCGTTGGCTTCAAAGCCGTCCATTTCCACCAACAGCTGGTTCAGCGTCTGCTCACGCTCATCATTACCACCACCCATGCCGGTACCGCGCGAGCGGCCAACAGCATCGATTTCGTCGATAAAGATAATGCAGGGCGCCTGCTTCTTGGCCTGCTCGAACATGTCACGAACGCGGGATGCACCCACACCAACGAACATTTCAACGAAGTCAGAGCCTGAAATAGAGAAGAAAGGCACTTTGGCTTCGCCCGCAATGGACTTGGCCAGCAACGTTTTACCGGTACCAGGCGGGCCCACCATCAGTACGCCGCGGGGAATGGTACCACCCAGGCGTTGGAACTTGGTCGGGTCGCGCAGGAAGTCGACCAGCTCTTCTACTTCCTCCTTCGCTTCGTCGCAGCCTGCGACATCTGCAAAGGTGGTTTTGATCTGATCCTGGGAGAGCAGCTTCGCCTTGGATTTGCCAAAGCTCATCGGGCCACCCTTGCCACCACCGGCACCGCCTTGCATCTGGCGCATGAAGAACATGAAGATCGCCAGAATGAGCAGGATCGGGAAACTGGCAATCAGTAGCCGCGTCCAGATGCTTTGCTGCTCCGGCGCCTTGCCGACCACCGTGACATTGTTGCTCAGCAGGTCGTCGATCAGCTTGGGATCTTCTGCGGCAGGGCGGATGGTCTGGAACTGCGAACCATCCGTGCGCTCACCAAAGATGGTATAGCCATCAATGGTAACGCTACGGACCTGCTGATTTTGCACCTGCTGCACAAACTGGGAGTAGTTAGTGGTTTGTGGTGCGCTTTCCGTACTGAAATTATTGAACACTGTCAGTAGAACGGCCGCGATGACCAACCACAGAATCAGGTTCTTCGCCATATCGTTCAAGGGGCTACCCTCATTACAAGAATCCGTCAGTTAACCGCTAATACTCTGACCTTACACTAGAGCTTAACGTTCAACCATTGCCAAAGCACATTTGGCTTTGGGCCATCTGTGTCACGTTCGTCCAATGTACATAATGTGACACACCTTACGCTTGCCTGTCTGGCAATCGTGGTGATAAATCTTTGCTATAGCACTTTGCCATAACACCAGGGCCTTGCCAGCACTGGTTTAACCGCGAAAACCCTCCGCCAAAAAATAGACTTCTCGGGAGCGCGCCCGGGAGGCATCCGGTTTGCGGGTAACCACGCGGTCAAAACTGCCGCGCAGCTCTTTTAGGTAGGCGTCAAAGCCTTCCCCCTGGAAGACCTTTACCAAAAACCGCCCTTTGGGCGAGAGCGTTTCACGGGCCAACTCCAACGCCAGCTCGACAAGATACATCGCTTGTGGCTGATCGATGGCTGCCATACCACTCATATTGGGGGCCATGTCCGACATAACAAGGTCTACCGGACGATTTCCCAGGCGCTCAAGAATCGCGTTAAGTACGCTCTCCTCGGTAAAATCGCCCTGAATAAAGTCCACCCCTGCCAGCGCATCCATCTCCAGAATATCAGAGGCGATGACCACGCCCTCTGGCCCGACTTTTTCGGCAGCGATTTGGCTCCATCCACCAGGGGCTGCCCCCAGATCAATGATCGTCATACCATTACGAAACAGTTTATCCTTCTCATCCAGCTCTAGCAGCTTATAGCTCGCCCGGGAGCGGTAGCCATCCTGCCAGCTCTGTTTTACGTACTGGTCGTCAAAATGTTCTTTCTTCCAGTTATTGCTGGTTTTGCTCACTGAATGTTTACGGCTTGGAGGCTTTTGCTGCATGTGGGAATCTGACACTGGAATAAGAGATGGGCGCGTTCACGTGATTGCTTTCACTTAGCGGCATTTCACCGTAAGATGGAACGTTAAGCGCTAACCGGGATACCGCAAGATACCATGAGCTTGTCACAGCCACAAAAGAAAGCATTTCGTAGCATTGGCCACCATTTGAACCCAGTGGTCACCGTTTCTGAGAACGGCGTCTCCGAAAATTTGCTCGCAGAACTCAGCCGCGCGCTCAATGATCACGAGCTGATTAAAGTGAAACTCGCTCTGCCCGAACGGGATGACCGCGCTGCGATGATCAACGAGCTGCTGGCTGACAGCAACGCCGAGCTGGTGCAAACCATTGGCAAAATGGCGCTGCTTTATCGCCGCAACCCAAAGGCTAACCCCAAGCTCTCCAACGTTACCCGCTTCGAGAACCATCACGGGCGGCACTAACGCACACAGTACTATGCTGACACGGCGCCAAGCGCCGCTAAGTCAAAAGGCCCGAAGCAGCTACCTGCATCGGGCCTTTTTTATGGCGCTATCCGCACAACATTAGAGGTGTTCAACACTCTCAATTTCGTACTCAACGTCGCCGCCGGGCGTTTTCACCACCACCACATCGCCCTCTTCTTTACCAATCAGCGCGCGCGCAATGGGTGAAGTGACCGAAATACGCCCCGCTTTAATGTCGGCTTCATCTTCGCCAACAATGCGATAGGTAACGCTGGCATCACTATCCAGGTTCAAGAGCGACACAGTCACCCCAAAAATCACCTTGCCGGTTTTCGGCAGCTTGGTGACATCAATCACCTGGGCGCCAGAGAGCTTGCTCTCGATTTCCTGAATACGGCCTTCAATAAACCCCTGTTGTTCACGGGCGGCGTGGTACTCGGCGTTCTCCTTTAGGTCGCCGTGTTCACGCGCTTCAGCGATGGCCGCAATCACCTGAGGGCGAGCTTCGCCCTTCAAGTGGTTGAGCTCTTCGCGAAGGCTTTTTTCTCCCGCTACCGTCATCGGGACCTTGTTCATTGACTTGCTCCTGCATGCAGATCCTGAAGGCGCCGCACCGTAATCTCCCTACCGTACTCTAGCGCCATGCAAACAGCATTAGCGCCCGCCAAGGTGGTCGCATAGGGCACCTTGCGCGCGAGAGCAGTACGGCGAATGATCGAAGAGTCGTTGATTGCCTGACGACCTTCGGTGGTATTCACGATGTAGGCGATTTCGTCGTTCTTCAGCAGATCGACGATATGGGGACGGCCTTCGTAGACTTTATTGACGTGCTCCACGGGCAGCCCGGCGGCTTCGAGGGCCGCAGCGGTACCGCGTGTTGCACATAGCGTGAAGCCCAATGTTAGCAGAGAACGGGCCACTTCGATAATCCCCTGCTTATCAGGCTCACGCACCGACAGGAACGCTTTACGGTCGCCATCCAGCGCCGGGATCGCCTCGCCCGCGCCCAGCTGCGCCTTGAAAAAGGCTTCCGCGAAGGTATCGCCCGAGCCCATCACTTCACCGGTGGATTTCATTTCCGGCGAGAGAATTGGATCAACGCCCTGGAACTTGTTGAACGGGAAGACCGCTTCTTTGACGCTATAGAAGTGCGGCACGATCTCACGTTCGAAGCCCTGCTCGGCCAGCGTCTTACCAGCCATGCAGCGCGCGGCAATCTGGGCCAGCGAGGTGCCGATGCACTTGGAAACAAACGGCACGGTACGCGATGCACGGGGGTTGACCTCGATCACGTAGATCTCGCCATCCTGCCACGCGAGCTGCACGTTCATCAGACCTTTTACGCCCAGCTCCACGGCCATTTTCTTGACCTGCTCGCGCATCTCGTCCTGCACGTCGGCAGGCAGCGAGTAAGGCGGCAGCGCGCAGGCGGAGTCGCCAGAATGAACGCCCGCCTGCTCAACGTGCTGCATGATACCGCCAATCACGACCTGCTGGCCGTCAGAGACCGCATCGATATCCACTTCCACCGCCGCGCTCAGGAAGTGATCCAGCAGTACCGGAGAGTCGTTAGAGACCTTGACCGCGTTGGTCATGTAGTTTTCGAGCTCGGAGGCATCGTAGACGATCTCCATGGCACGGCCACCTAGTACGTAGCTGGGGCGCACGACCAGCGGGTAGCCGATCTTCTCGGCCTTGGTGAAGGCTTCTTCGAAGCTCCGGGCCGTGGCGTTGGGCGGCTGCTTCAGGCCGAGCTTGTCGATCATCACCTGGAAGCGCTCGCGGTCTTCGGCGCGATCGATGGCGTCCGGCGTGGTACCGATGATCGGCACGCCTGCGGCTTCCAGCTCGCGAGCCAGCTTCAGCGGGGTTTGGCCACCGAACTGGACGATGACGCCCACCGGCTTCTCCTTGTCGGCGATTTCCAGCACGTCTTCCAGCGTCACCGGCTCGAAGTAGAGACGGTCGGAGGTGTCGTAGTCGGTGGAGACGGTTTCCGGGTTGCAGTTGACCATGATGGTTTCATAGCCGTCGTCGCGCATGGCGAAGGCGGCGTGCACACAGCAGTAGTCGAACTCGATACCCTGACCGATACGGTTCGGGCCACCGCCCAGCACCATGATCTTCTGGCGATCCGACACGTCCGCTTCGCACTCCTCTTCATAGGTGGAGTACATGTAGGCGGTATCGGAAGCAAACTCGGCGGCACAGGTGTCCACGCGCTTGTACACCGGGCGAATGCCTGCTGCCTGACGCGTCTTGCGGAACTCCTTCTCGGAGACGCCCAGCAGCTTCGCCAGCCGCGCATCGGAGAAGCCCTTGCGCTTGAGCTGGAACAGCTCACGCGCCGAGAACTCTGCCAGGGCGCGCTTGGACACGGCGGCTTCGGTGAGAATCAGGTCTTCCATTTGCACCAGGAACCAGCGGTCGATGTTGGTCAGCGCAAAGATCTCTTCCACGCTCATACCAGCGCGCATAGCATCAGCCACAAAGAAGATACGCTCGGCACCCGCGGCCTGCAGCTCGCCCTTAATCTGGGCCATCGTTTCATCGGTGAACTCGGTAATGATCGGGTCGAGGCCGTCGTTACCGGTTTCCATACCGCGCAGCGCTTTTTGCAGCGACTCTTGGAACGTGCGGCCAATCGCCATCACTTCACCCACCGACTTCATCTGGGTGGTCAGGCGGTCGTTCGCTTGGGGGAATTTCTCGAACGTAAAGCGCGGAATTTTGGTCACGACATAGTCGATGGACGGCTCAAACGACGCTGGTGTTTGACCGCCAGTAATATCGTTCTGCAGCTCGTCAAGGGTGTAACCCACCGCCAGCTTCGCGGCGATTTTAGCAATCGGGAAACCGGTGGCCTTCGATGCCAGCGCCGACGAGCGCGACACACGCGGGTTCATCTCGATCACGACCAGACGACCGGTTTTCGGGTCCATGCCAAACTGCACGTTGGAGCCGCCGGTTTCCACGCCGATTTCACGCAGTACCGCGAGGCTCGCGTCCCGCATGATCTGGTACTCTTTATCGGTCAGCGTTTGTGCCGGCGCGACAGTGATGGAGTCGCCGGTGTGGACGCCCATGGGGTCGAAGTTCTCGATGGCGCAAACGATAATGCAGTTATCGTTTTTGTCGCGCACCACTTCCATTTCGTACTCTTTCCAACCCAGCAGCGACTCATCAATCAGCAGCTCGTGGTTATTGGAAAGCTCGAAACCGCGGGTACAGATCTCTTCGAACTCTTCCTTGTTGTACGCCACACCGCCGCCAGAGCCACCCATGGTGTAGGAAGGACGAATAATTGTTGGGAAACCTAGCTCTGCCTGAATTTCCCACGCCTCGTCCATGGTGTGCGCCACTTTGGCTTTCGGGCACTCCAGGCCAATGCGCTTCATGGCTTGGTCGAACAGGTCGCGGTCTTCCGCCATATTAATGGCGTCGGCGTTGGCGCCGATCATCTCAACACTGTACTTAGCAAGTACGCCATGTTTTTCAAGATCCAGCGCACAGTTCAGCGCGGTTTGGCCGCCCATGGTGGGGAGAATGGCGTCCGGGCGCTCGACTTCGATAATTTTCTCAACCGCCTGCCAGGTAATCGGCTCGATGTAGGTGGCATCGGCCATGGCCGGGTCGGTCATGATGGTGGCCGGATTAGAGTTGACCAAAATAACCCGGTAACCCTCTTCGCGCAGCGCTTTACACGCCTGAGCGCCAGAGTAGTCGAATTCGCAGGCCTGGCCGATGACAATCGGACCAGCGCCAATGATAAGAATGCTATTGATATCGGTACGCTTAGGCATAACGGTTCCCGCAAAAAGTGGTGACGATGAGCATCAAAACGGCGTAACTAGGCAATGAGAGGCAGCGCGGCTAACTTAGCGGCGCGCCTGCATCATGGCGATAAAGCGATCAAATAGCGGCGCTACATCGCGCGGGCCAGGGCTGGCTTCCGGGTGGCCCTGAAAGCTAAACGCCGGGCGGTCGGTACGCTCAATGCCCTGCAGGGTGCCATCGAACAGCGAGCGGTGCGTGGCACGTACGTTGCTGGGCAGGGAGGCTTCATCGGCGGCAAAGCCATGGTTCTGGCTGGTGATCATCACCGTGCCGGTATCTAGGTCTTGTACCGGATGGTTAGCACCATGGTGGCCGTGGCCCATCTTGACGGTTTTGGCACCGGAGGCCAGCGCCAGCAGCTGGTGGCCCAAGCAAATGCCGAACACCGGCGTGTCGGTTTCCAACACTTCCTGGATCGCTTTAATCGCGTAGTCGCAGGGCTCAGGGTCGCCGGGGCCGTTGGCCAGGAATACGCCATCCGGGTTCATCGCCAGTACCTCAGCCGCAGGGGTTTGCGCAGGCACCACGGTCAGGCGGCAGCCGCGCGCCGCCAGCATACGCAGGATATTGAATTTAACACCGTAATCAAACGCGACCACATGGTAAGGACGCTCGCCCTGGGTGGTATCCGCGTAGCCTTCGCCCAAGGTCCACTCGCCTTCCGACCACTCGTAAGCCTCTTTGCAGGAGACTTCCTTGGCTAAATCCATGCCCTTCAGGCCTGGGAACGCCTTCGCCGCCGCCAGCGCCCGCTCTACGGCATCCTCACCTTCTGCATCGGCACCCGCCAGAATCGCACCGTTCTGGGCACCTTTATCGCGCAAAATACGCGTCAGGCGGCGGGTATCGATATCCGCAATACCCAGCACGTTGTGGCTTTTCAGGTAATCAGAGAGGGTTTGCTCAGAACGGAAGCTACTGGCCAGCAGGGGGAGATCGCGAATTACCAAGCCAGCTGCCGCAATCGAGGCGGACTCTACATCTTCAGAGTTAATGCCAGTGTTGCCGATGTGCGGGTAAGTCAGGGTGACGATTTGGCGGGTGTAAGAGGGGTCGGTGAGGATTTCCTGGTAGCCGGTCATGGCTGTATTGAACACCACCTCACCGCTTGTGACTCCATCCGCGCCAATGGCAGTTCCATGAAACACACTGCCATCTTCCAGGGCCAATATCGCGGGTTTGCTCAATGCGGGGTTATTCAAGACAAGTTCTCCCATGCTGGTGGGAGCCTGTGGGCGCAGGCTCGGCGATCCGGTTGTCGGCGTTTGCGTGCAAACGTCGGGTCGTAAAAAAGCGGGACGAAGCCGATAATAAAAAATCGGTTTCATCCCGCTTGTTGTTCTCTTTCCTTGGCCTTCATAACGGTGTTAGCCATGGCGCAGCATTTAGCTGACTACTTTTCCCACTTAACGGCCAGTGCAACAAGCGCGGTGCTCTCTCTACAGCTCTTCACTGTAGATATTTTGCTGCTCTTTGCAGCCACTGGGCCAAAATTTTTGGAATGTTACAGCATTTAGCGCACCAGGGCCAGCGCTTTATGCCGACCTTGTCTAACACAAGCCCACGGCTCAGCTCAGCGCCAGCACGTCCTGCATGTCATAACGGCCATGCGGCTGAGCGGCCACCCAGCGTGCCGCCCGCACGGCCCCTTTGGCGAAGGTCATACGGCTGGAAGCTTTATGAGTGATTTCGATGCGCTCGCCTTCGGTGGCGAACATCACCGTGTGCTCACCGACGATATCGCCCGCCCGCACGGTAGCGAAGCCGATCTCTTTATCGGTACGCGGGCCGCACTGCCCAACCCGCTCAAACACGCCGTGCTCTTTCAAGGTACGGCCCAAACTTTCGGCCACCACTTCACCCATTTTAATGGCCGTGCCGGAAGGCGCATCGACTTTATGGCGGTGGTGGGACTCAATCACCTCAATATCGTAGCCTTCATCACCCAGCGCCTTGGCCGCCGTTTCCAGTAGCTTGAGCGTCAGGTTCACGCCCACGCTCATGTTGGGAGCAAACACCATGGCCACCTTATCGCGGTAGCTATCTAGCTCGGCCAGCTCCTCATCGTTCATACCGGTGGTGCCGATCACGATGCACTTACCGTGCTCGGCGCAGAATGCCAGATTCGCCAAGGTGACTTGGGGCGCAGTGAAGTCGATCAGCACGTCGAAGTCATCCACAATGGCGTCGAGCGAATCCACGGCGGCCACACCACGCTTACCCACACCTGCCAGCTCGCCGATATCTACGCCCGCCAGGGAGCTGCCCGGCTCCACAATACCGCCTGCAAGCGAGGCATCAGCCTGTTGCTCAACAGCGTTAACTAACGTGCGGCCCATGCGGCCAGCTACGCCTACAATGGCAATTCGGGTCATGGAAACTCCTACGCGTGCGCTATTTGGCATTAACTAGAAACAAAAAAGGTGGCCGCAATTATAGCAGACCACCCTTAGCGATGCGGCGCTAACGGCAGCGCCCTTCATGCACTTTCAATTCTCCCAGACAATCTCCAGCGACTCGTCTTTCGCCATACGCATTAGATGGCTCTCGACTACGCCCTCTAGCTGGTCCAAGTGCTCTTCTTCCAGGGTTTCGATGGAGACCAGTAGCCGATCAGGTTCGGCGTGCATCAGGCAAGTACCGCTGGCAAACACGATCTTGGCGTCCTGCTCACTGTGCTCCACCTCAAGCTTATGCGCCCAATGTTTACACAGGCGGTTGATCAACCGCGCGCCGGATGGGGTGGCAATTTCTGCTCGGGATAAAGGCATAGAGATCTCTCCATATAGGTGGCGGGTGAGCACCCACTAGCCTAATCCCCACCGCGATAAGAACCAAGCGTTGCATGAGAATTCGTTGCAACGGTGCAGCCACCTAGCTACACGCAACAAAAAACCAGCACCCAATGGATGCTGGTTTTTAGCGTTGCTACACAAACTGTATGAAATAGATAAAGACCTTACGGCTTCATCTCTTCAAAGAACTTCTTCACGCTGTCGAAGAAGCCAGTCTTCTTCGGCGAGTGGCTATGACTATTGCTGTCATCAAAGCTCTTTTGCAGCTGGCGAAGCAGGTCTTTCTGCTCGTCGTTGAGGTTGACGGGCGTTTCCAACACTACTTTGCACAGCAGGTCGCCGGGGGCACCGCCGCGTACCGGCTTCACGCCTTTACCGCGCAGGCGGAAGAGCTTGCCGGTTTGGGTTTCCGGCGGGATCTTCAGTTTCACGCGACCATCCAGCGTGGGCACTTCCAACTCGCCACCGAGTGCTGCATCGACGAAGTTGATCGGCACATCGCACTGCAGGTGTTTACCATCGCGCTTGAAAATGTGGTGCGGCTTAATGGACACCTGAACGTACAGATCGCCCGCCGGGCCACCGTTCACGCCGCTCTCGCCTTCGCCGTTGAGACGAATACGGTCGCCGGTATCCACACCCGGCGGAATCTTCACCGAGAGGGTGCGGGTTTCGCGCACGCGGCCTTCGCCGTTACATTTGTGGCACGGCACCTTGATGTGCTGGCCACTGCCGTGACAGGTCGGGCAGGTTTGCTGAACCGCGAAGAAGCCCTGCTGCATGCGTACTTGGCCGTGACCATGACAGGTCGGGCAGGTCTCTTTGGTGGAGCCCGGCTCGGCGCCGCCACCGTCACAGCGGTCACACTCAATATGACGCGGGACGCGAATATCCACCGTGGTGCCCGCCACTGCGCTCTCTAGATCCAGCTCTAGGTTGTAGCGCAGGTCGGAACCCCGTGCAGGTGCGTTGGGCCCACGACGACGGCCACCGCCGCCACCGAAGATATCGCCAAACACATCGCCGAAGATATCGCTGAAATCGCCAGCGCCGCCGCCACCGAAGCCGCCGCCCTGGCCATCCACACCGGCATGGCCGAACTGGTCGTAGGCCGCGCGCTTCTCACCATCGCTCAGAACTTCGTAAGCTTCCGACACTTCGCGGAATTTTTCCGCTGCGGAGGTATCGTCCGGGTTTCGATCAGGGTGGAATTTTTGCGCCAGACGGCGATAGGCCTTTTTGATCTCTTTCTGATCGGCCCCTTTTTCGACACCCAGGACTTCGTAATAATCGCGTTTGGACATGGGTCCTACGCCTCCTGGTTAGCTACACACTATAGGCGTCTCGGCCGCGGAAACAGCAACGCGGGAGTTGCCTCCCGCGTCACCACTTTCCTTGGCAGAAAGAGGTGGGTTACTGCTTCTTCTTGTCGTCGTTGACTTCTTCGTACTCGGCGTCAACCACGTCGTCGTCCTGCTTGGTGTTGGCCTCTTCAGCACCTTCACCACCCGCCTGGGCCGCTTCTGCCTGTTCGGCGTACATCTTTTGCGCCAGCTGGCCGGAGACTTCGGTCAGCGCATCCAGTTTCTTCTGGATGTCGTCCTGGTCATCGGTTTTCACCGCTTCTTCCAGTTCGGCGATGGCGTTTTCGATGGCCTGTTTCTCGTCATCGGTGGCCTTATCGCCCGCTTCTTGAACGGTCTTACGGGTGGCGTGAATCATGCCGTCCGCTTGGTTACGCAGCTGCACCAGCGCTTCGAACTTTTTGTCTTCGTCCGCGTGGGCTTCGGCATCACGTACCATTTGCTCGATCTCTTCATCGGAGAGGCCGCTAGACGCCTTGATGACGATGGACTGCTCTTTACCGGTCGCCTTGTCTTTGGCAGACACGTTCAGAATACCGTTGGCATCGAGGTCGAACGCCACTTCGATCTGCGGCACACCGCGCGGTGCCGGCGGAATGTCGGCGAGGTCGAAGCGACCCAGCGACTTGTTCTGCGACACTTGCTTACGCTCACCTTGAACGACGTGAATGGTCACGGCGGTCTGGTTGTCATCCGCGGTCGAGAAGGTTTGCGTCTTCTTGGTCGGGATGGTGGTGTTCTTGTCGATCAGCGGCGTCATCACGCCACCCAGGGTTTCGATACCCAGGGTCAGCGGGGTAACGTCAAGCAGCAGAACGTCTTTTACGTCGCCACCCAATACACCGCCCTGAATCGCAGCGCCCACGGCAACCGCTTCATCCGGGTTCACGTCTTTACGGGCTTCTTTACCGAAGAAGTCTGCCGCTTTCTTCTGAACCAACGGCATGCGGGTCTGACCGCCGACCAGGATCACTTCGTCGATTTCAGAAGCGGATAAGCCTGCATCTTTCAGCGCCATTTTGCACGGCTCGAGCGAACGCTGTACCAGGTCTTCGACCAGCGACTCCAGTTTGGCACGAGTCACCTTCACGTTGAGGTGTTTCGGGCCAGTGTTGTCGGCGGTGATGTACGGCAAGTTCACATCGGTCTGCTGGGCGCTGGAAAGCTCGATTTTGGCTTTCTCGGCGGCTTCTTTCAGACGCTGCATGGCCAGATTGTCACCAGACAAATCGATACCGCTGTCCGACTTGAACTGATCGACCAGATAGTTGATCAGCGCGAGGTCGAAATCTTCACCACCCAGGAAGGTGTCACCGTTGGTTGCCAATACTTCGAACTGCGTTTCGCCATCCACGTCGGCGACTTCGATGATGGAAATATCGAAGGTACCACCACCCAAGTCGTAGACTGCGATGGTTTTGTCGCCACGGGCTTTGTCCATGCCGTAGGCCAGAGCAGCTGCGGTCGGCTCGTTGATGATACGCTTGACGTCTAGACCGGCAATGCGGCCCGCATCTTTAGTAGCCTGACGCTGGCTGTCGTTGAAGTAGGCCGGTACGGTGATGACCGCTTCGGTGACCGCTTCGCCGAGATAGTCTTCGGCGGTCTTCTTCATTTTCTTCAGCACTTCCGCGCTCACCTGCGGCGGTGCCATTTTTTTGCCTTTTACTTCTACCCACGCATCACCGTTGTCGGCTTCGGCGATTTTGTAGGGCACCATCTTGATGTCTTTTTGAACGACGTCGTCTTTGAAGCGACGGCCGATCAGACGCTTGATGGCGTAAAGAGTGTTTTCCGGGTTAGTCACGGCCTGGCGCTTGGCGGCCTGGCCTACCAGGATTTCACCGTCGTCGGTGTAGGCAATGATAGAAGGCGTGGTACGACCGCCTTCGGCGTTTTCAATGACTTTAGCGCTATCACCATCGAGCACGGCCACACAAGAGTTAGTGGTGCCCAGGTCGATTCCAATAATGCGTCCCATAGCAAAAACCTCGAATTCAGTTGTTACAAAACTAAAAAATTTGTTCTTTAAACAAGTTGCGGGCTTATCCCGCGGGGTTGACCTTTATTTGGGGGCCGCTTGCCGCATTTCAAGGGCTTTTTTTGCGGCAATGCGTCAACGCGGCTTAATTCGCTTTTTGGCTGACCACGACCATGGCAGGACGCACGAGGCGGCCGTTCAACAGATAGCCTTTCTGCATCACATCCATCACGGTGTTGGGGTCGAGCTCTGGGTTCGGCACCATCGCCATGGCTTCATGCACCTGTGGATCGAAGGGCTCGCCCTGAGGCTCGATGCTTTCGACGCCAAACTTGCTCAGCACGTCGAGCTGCATCTTGAGGGTCATGGAGACACCTTCGCGATGCGCCTCGGACGCATCGTCCTGCATGCTTTCCAGCGCTTTCTCCAAGCTATCCACCACGGGCAGCAGCTCTTTGACAAACTTCTCTAGGGCAAACTTGCGCGCCTTTTCGGCTTCTTGCTCCGCCCGGCGGCGAACATTCTGAGCTTCGGCAGCAGCCCGCAGCGCTTGGTCTTTGGCTTCCGCCAGGCTCTGCTCGAGTTCTTCTACCTGAGCGGCCAGCACGTCGGCTTCGGGGCTACCAGCGCTATCTTTCAGCGGTGCATCGTCATCGATCAGCCCTTCCAGTTCGCCTTCCACCAACCGTTCTTCGGCAGACTGGTCGGTGACCTCTGCTTCCTGCTCTTGGCGTGCCAGCTCATCTTCCAACGGGGTTTGCGGTTCTTTTGCCATGCCTTGCTCCTGAAATAAGTGACGGTGCCGGTGGCGGCCACCTGAGGTAAGTAGCGGGTGTTAACCACGTATGCAGCCTATATGGGGGCCATCAAAGCCATCTCAAGAGGGGCATTGAAGTGAGTTATCGACTACTGTATAAAACAACAATTATTGGATAAGTATCCAGCTTCTGTGCCGCACCGCCTCAGGAGGCCTTATGCTTACGCAGCTAGCGATCCAAGACTATGCGATCGTTGATCGTCTCGAACTCGACCTCACCCGTGGCATGACCGCCATTACGGGGGAAACCGGGGCGGGTAAATCCATTCTGCTGGGTGCTCTGGGGCTCTGCCTGGGCGAGCGCGCCGATGCGGGTAGCGTGCGCCACGGCTGCGAGCGAACCGACCTCTCCGCCCGTTTCGATATCCAGCACCTGCCCGCAGCAGCCGAGTGGCTCGACGCCCGCGAGCTGCCTGCCGATGAGTGTCTCTTGCGTCGCGTGGTTACTGCCAACGGGCGCTCCAAGGCGTGGATCAATGGCCATCCAGCGACCATTGCCGATTTGAAATCTCTGGGTGAACAGCTGATTCAGATTCATGGCCAGCATGCCCACCAAGCCTTGATGCGGGAAGAGACGCACTTGGCGCTACTGGATGACTACGCCGGGCTTCGCGAACGCAGCCAGCAGCTAGCCGAGACGTTCCGCGAGTGGCGCAGTGCCCGCCGTCGGCTGAAAAAACTCAGTGAAGAGGGCAGCGAAGTCGAGGCCAAACGCCAACTGCTGCGCTATCAAGTCGAGGAGCTGGACCAGTTGGGCCTTGCCGAAGGTGAGCTGCAAACCTTGGAAGAGGAGCAGCACACCCTGGCCCACGCCGAAGAGACCCTACGTGAAACCCAGTTTGCCGCCGACTGCTGTGAAAGCGATGAAGGCGGTGCGCTGTCGCTACTCAACCAGGCCTACTCCCACCTCAGCGCCCTACCCGGCAGCGATAAAGGCACGCTTGCCAATACGCTCACCATGCTCAGCGACGCCCGCATTCAGGTAGAAGAGGCCGCCAGCGAGCTGCACCGCTTAGCCAGCACCACTGAATTAGATCCTGAGCGCTTGGCATGGGTGGAAGAGCGCATGGGCGATGTACACCGCATTGCCCGCAAGCACCACGTCGCCCCAGAGGAGATTTGCGCGCTGCACGCCCAGCTCAAACAGGAAGTGGCACAGTTGGAAGCCAGCGACGATGATTTAGAAGCCCTCAGCAGCCAGGTGGCTGAGTACCGTGAGCGTTATCGCAGCGAAGCCAAACAGCTCACCGAAGCACGCCAAAAGGCCGCTGTTCGCTTGGGTAAAGAGGTGCAGCAACAGCTAGCCTTCTTGGCCATGGGCAAAGCGCGTTTTGAAGTGGACGTTACCCCACGCGAAACGCCCTCACCGGAAGGGTTAGACCGTGTTCAGTTTCTGATCAGCGCCAACCCGGGCCAACCCGCCCGGCCGCTCACCAAAGTCGCTTCCGGTGGTGAGCTGTCGCGCATTAGCTTGGCCATTCAGGTGGTAGCGGCGTCGCATTCGACGATTCCAAGCCTAGTGTTTGATGAGGTCGACGTGGGTATTTCTGGGGCAACGGCGGAAATCGTCGGCCAACTGCTACGTAAACTAGGCGAAAACGGCCAGGTAATGACCGTGACCCACCTGCCTCAAGTGGCTGCCCAGGCGCACCAGCATCTGCACATCGAAAAGCGCGCCAAGCGAGACACCACGCTGACCCATATGGCGCTACTGGACGAGCGCGGCCGTATCAGCGAACTGGCGCGAATGCTGGGGGGCGTAACGCTTTCCGACCAAACGCTGGCCCACGCGCGGGAAATGCTGCACGCCAGCCAGCGCCTGCCTCACTGATCCACCAAGCGGGCGCGCACTTCCACCAAACGGGCACGCCCTACCCCAAGCCCCCGTTGAATACAAAACGCCCCCAGAGCGCCAGTGAGTATTCGCTGGCACCCTGGGGGCGTTTTTTACGCGGCTATTCGCTTTAACGATTCACTACTTGCGGTTCGTGGGGCCACTGTCCTGGCGCGTAACGTCCGACCCACGGGGGCGTACGTACAGCACCAGAGCATGGTCCACTAGCTCGTAGCCGTGCTCTTCGGCGATCTCTTGCTGGCGACGCTCGATGATGTCATCGACAAATTCGATGATCTCACCGCTTTCCAGACACACCATATGGTCGTGGTGGTCTTCTTGGGTCATCTCGAATACTGCATGGCCACCGTCAAAGTTGTGACGAATCACAAGGCCTGCTGATTCAAACTGAGTCAGCACGCGGTAGACAGTTGCCAGGCCAACATCCTCGCCCGCATCAATCAGTGTTTTATACACTTCTTCTGCGCTAAGGTGGTGTTGGCCCGAAGCATTTTCGAGAATCTGCAGGATCTTGACGCGCGGCAGGGTCACTTTCAGCCCGGCTTTGCGTAGTTCATGGTTCTGATCGGCCATGGTTGCTCTTCGCAGTAACAGGTTAGGTCGGGTATCATCGACCGAAACCACGATAGTGAAGAACAGGCTCAAATGCAAAAATTGACTCGTATCATTACCCTTTCCGTCGCCCTGACCGTTGTCAGTGGCTGTAGCTATGTCGGCGTTTATAAGCGTGACATCCCCCAGGGCAACCTGATCACCCAGGAGATGGTCAGCCAGCTCCAGCCGGGCATGACTCAAGAGCAGGTAGCCTACGTAATGGGCCGCCCACTGCTGGAAGCGCCCTTCGACTCCCGCGAATGGGACTACGTTTACCGCATCGATAAAGCCTATGAAGGTGTTGAGCAGCGCCGCGTCACGCTCACGTTTGATGATGCGAGCCGACTGGTCAACATTGAGCAGGAGGGAGACCTATCCCGCGACCTGCCGGTGAGCACAGACCGCGGTATGGGGCCAGCCGTTGAAGGTGCCGACCCGCTAGATGCACTGCCCAGCCAGCGAACGCCCACGCCGGAAACCACCCCCGAGCCGCAGCCGATCATCACTGGCGAGTAAGCGCTAGGCTACTGCTCTTTGGCCTGACGCTTGGCCCGCTCTAGGCGGGCCGCCTTCGGGTCGATCTGCAGCGGGCGATACACCTCCACACGATCGCCCTCGCGCAGCGGCTCCTTATCGGGGTGGCGCAACGCCTTGCCGAAGATGCCCAGCGGCGCCTGCTCGAAGGTCTTGGCGGGCAGTTCCTGAAACAGGCTGGGCAGGTCGGCCATGGCAACGGCTGCTCTGGCAGTGGTGCCGCTGGGTACCTTCAGCGCGACGATTCGCTGCTTGTGAGGCAGCGCGAAGGCCACCTCGACGGCAATGTCATCAACGGCCATACAGTTCGTTGGCGCGCTTGGTGAAGGCATCGACCAATTGCCCGGCAATCTGCTGGAACAGTTTGCCAAACGCCATGCTCAGCAACCGATTGGCGAATACGAACTCCATTTCCAGGCTGACCTTGCAAGCATCATCCCCCATGGGGATGAACAGCCAGCGGCCTTTGAGCTGCTTGAAGGGCCCTTTGACCAGCGAAAGCTCGATCCGCTCTGGTGCGTGCAGGTCGTTGCGCGTAGTGATGGTTTGCTCGACCCCCGCACGACCCAGAGTCATTTCTCCGACCAGGTGCTGGTCGTCCTTTTCCAGCAGACGCGCGCGGCGGCATCCCGGCAGGAACTCGGGGTAACGTTCGAAGTCATTGACCAAATCGAACATTTGTTGGGGGGTGTGCCGCACCAAGGCGGTACGATTAACGGTTGGCATTGACCTCTCCGCTGACTTCACAGTGCCCAAAGCGTATCATGGGAAACATTTTTTCAGACCTTGAATGGTATCACGCCTCCCCACATAACGAAGGGGGATGCTACTGACAGATCAACGATGAGGTTCCATGGCCACTAAGAAAGGTAACAGTAAGGGCCCCGGCAGCAGTGTCATTGCCCAGAACAAGAAGGCACGGTTTGAGTACCATATCGACGAAACCTTCGAAGCGGGTTTAGCGCTGGCTGGCTGGGAAGTGAAAAGCCTTCGTGCTGGTAAAGCGCAGCTCACCGACACCTACATTTTAATTCGCAACGGCGAAGCGTTCCTGCTGGGCAGCCATATTATGCCGCTGAACACGGCCAGCACCCATGAAATTGCTGACCCCACGCGAACTCGTAAGCTGCTGCTTCACCGTAAAGAGATCGCCAAAATCTTTTCGGTCACCCAGGACAAGGGCCACACTTGTGTACCGCTCAAGCTCTACTGGAAGCGCAACAAGGTGAAGTGCGAGCTGGCGCTGGTGACCGGTAAGAAAATCCATGATAAGCGGGCCACTGAGAAGGACCGCGACTGGAATCGCCAAAAAGGTCGAATTATGCGGGAACATAACAAGGCATAACTGGTCAATTAGCGATGAGCACGTTAGAATGCGGCTCTGACTAAGGGGGCGACATGGTTTCGACGCCGGTGACAAACCCTGCGGTGCATGCCGAGAGCGTGATGTATCTCGTAAATACCACATCACGAAAAATAGTCGCAAACGACGAAAACTACGCTCAAGGCGCGCTGGCAGCTTAAACCCTGCTAGCTTCTTGTCTGGCCCCAAGGTGATGTGCCTATTCATCACTGCGGGGATATGAGCTAAAGCTGATAGGACCGCGGTTGGCGGTGTCTTCTCGTCAACCGTTAAACTTTAGAAGGCTCGCGTGGCTGAATCCTGACCGTCGGAGTCAGTCGCGCTAAAGCAAATGACGGAATCTAAGCATGTAGAGCCAATGGGCGCGTGCTGGCGGACGCGGGTTCAATTCCCGCCGCCTCCACCACACAAGGGTTTCAAGAGTTTTCAAAACCTCCCATAAACCCAGCAATGAAGCGCCTTCGGGCGCTTTTTTGTTGTCAGGAGTTTTCACTTAATACCTTGACATGCCCCCACCAAAGGGGGCATATCTGGGGGCACCATGAGCCTTCACCGATGAGGTGCCCCCAAATGGCCCACGTTAGCAACAAGCTGTCGGCTACCGCCGTGCGCAGCGCCAAACCCCAAGAGAAAACCTACCGCCTTACCGATGGTGGGGGCATGTATCTTGAAGTTACCCCAACTGGGGGCACCTACTGGCGCATGAAGTACCGCTTCCACGGCAAAGAAAAGCGCTTAGCGATTGGCGTATATCCAGAAGTAAGCCTTGCCGCCGCCAGAGACGCCCGCGACCAAGCCCGCAAGCTGCTAGCACAAGGGTTAGACCCCAGCACCACCAAGCGTGTAACCAAAGAGCTTGGCAAGACAGCCTCTGAAAACACCTTTAAGGCGGTGGCCACTGAATGGCTTGAGCATATCCACCGCCATGAAGTGGTGCCCGACCACTACAAGCGCAACAAGTCACGCTTAACCCGTGACGCCTTCCCAGCGCTGGGCCATCGGCCAATTACCGACATAACCCCACCCGAACTGCTGGAATGCCTGCGCAAAATTGAGAAGCGCGGCCACCTAGAAACCGCGCACCGGGTAAAAACGCTGTGCGGGCAAGTATTCCGCTACGCTATTTCTACGGGCCGTGCTGAACGCGACCTAACCCCCGACCTGAAAGGCGCACTCCGCACCCCAAAGACCAACCACCATGCCGCGATCACCGACCCGGCAGAGCTTCCCCCGCTGTTGAACGCTATCGACGGTTACGGCGGCATGCCCGTTACCATTACTGCGCTCAAGTTATCGCCATTGGTATTTGTGCGCCCTGGTGAGCTGCGCCAAGCCCGGTGGGCAGATATCGACTTTGAAAGCGGGGAATGGGCATTCAAACCCAGCAAAAACGCTGATCCGCTGATAGTGCCCCTACCCCGCCAAGCCATTGACATGCTGGCAGAGCTTTACCGTCTAACGGGCCGGGGTGAATATGTGTTTCCTGGTGCCCGGAGTAGCAAGCGCCCAATGAGCAACACCACCATCAAAGCGGCACTTGACCGCATGGGCTTCAAGGGTGAAATGACCGCCCACGGTTTCCGTGCCATGGCTCGCACGATCTTGGCAGAGCGCCTTGGCTACCCAGAGCAGTACATAGAGCAGCAGCTAGCCCACAAGGTGAGAGACAGCAACGGACGCGCCTATAACCGCACCACGCACTTAGAACAGCGCCGGGAAATGCTGCAAAGCTGGGCCGATTACCTAGACGCCCTGCGCGATGGCCCAAGCAACGTGGTGCCGATCTACAAAGGGGCTAGGGCATGAAAAATCAAGGCGGGTGCTATGTAGTAAAGAACGGGGTAAAGACTCAGGTAAAAGCCCCCACTAAAGACAATTTCAGAGAGGTTTATAGCGAAGAGGAAGAAGCCAAAGACAACGCATTGGTGGAGCAGGTACTCGATGCTTTAAGGGCACTGGAAAAGCGAGCTGAAGAGCTAAAGCCCGGCATCACAAACGACCCTGATAACGCCTTGCCTGAACTAGCTGAGCGTTGGAAACATGATGGCTTTCCAAAAGTTGGGTTGGCGATGCTTCACCGCATGATGATGAAAGGTAGCCACGACTTACTGGGGTCCGCTACTGCTTGGGAGACTCACCGCAACGCCATAAAGAACGCACGCACCTTCTACCCTGCCGAATATCCAAATGAACCATTGAAGCTGGCGCTTTGGGAGCATGGCTTGTCGAACCATAGCGACCTCCCCCCTTCCTCTTTTAGCTCCCAGAGTATTAGCGATGCTTTTGAAAAACTGACTAGCTACCAAGTGGAATATTTCGGCCAGGGCGAGTTAAGGACAACATCACGACAAGAGGTCGCCCAAAGGTTTGAAACAAAGGAAAGAGAGTTGCTTATTGCCAACTGGTTTTTTCAATTATGGAGCAGCGATCCGAAGCGATACCCGACCACGCGCAATGGAATGGGTTTTTTGAATGCCGCTGACCAAATCAATAAGTGGATAAGACTTTTTCAAAGTGACCCAGAACACTACGCAAACGCCTATCATCTTAACTCTCAAATAATCATGAGCTTCAAAGAGAAAGAAGGGGTCTTTGTTGGAGCAGCCACAGTTCAACGGGTTTACGACTGCCCCGGTTCAATGTGGCACCAGTCAAAACTATGGGGGCTGACCAAAAGCACCCGCAAAGCCGCGATACAAAAAAAGGGTAAAAATTAGCGCAAGGAAATACCCCCAAATAGAACCCGCTTAGAGCCATCCTTCCAGTCATGCCCCATAAGCAACCAAAGGAGCTAAAGGCATGGCTACCCCTACCAAACCAACGTCCAACCTAATCCGCTTTCCCGTTGTCCGCGAAAAAACCGGGATGAGTACAACGGGTGTTTATCGCGGTATGGAGCGCGGCGACTTCCCGAAACCCGTTCGCATTGGGCCACGCGCCGTGGCTGGGTAGAGTCGGAAATAGACGAGTGGATTCAACAGCGCATTGAAGCGAGCCGCCAAGAGGGGGCCGCATAATGTTGACCACCCACCTTGCTTACCGCTATGCTCCAAGAGCTGGCGCAAAATCGCCAGCAACTACAGACCTTGGCCGGTCTCAAAGATACAGGCGCATCAGCGCCCACCGCGATAATGGCGCTTTTTTTGCGCCCATCATTCGCGTATGTGGTGGCTGCATGTGGGACGCTTTCGAGCGTGCCGGGACCCTGTATCTCCGGTCGGCCAACCCGCATGCAGTCGCCTCCAACTGTTTGGCCGCAGTAGTGGCGACTCCGAAGATACAGGAGTCCTACCAAATGGCATCACTACGCCTGTCCAACCTGATTACCCGCAGTTTATCCAGCCGTGCCGCCGCGCATCGAGCCATGGCAAAAGCCGCTTTGTTTGCCGATTCCAGCACGCGCACCCGCCTTAAGCGTTACAACCACCACATTGAAAAAGCCCAACAGCTAGAAGCCCGTGCCCTAGAGACTGCCAAGCGCAGCGTAGGGGCCGCGTCATGAAATTAACCACTCCCCAGCTAAAGCGCTTGCTTGAACTGCTCGCGCCTTTCCGCACCGACCCCATCACCAAGCTCACCATTGAGCAGGCACTAAGCCGCGTGCGTAGTGAGGTGCTGTCGTGAGCCATTGTCACATACCCCAACCCTACCGGGACGCCCTCGCCAATATTCAAGCGCTGGCGCTTACGACCAGCACCCAAGGCAGCTATTGGGTTAGCGTCGATTTTTCGGGCGTGCTGCTTCAACTGAATATCAGCGTTAGTCGCTGTGCTGACCTGCACAACCCCACCGCTGTTTCTCAGACCTACAGCGTGTACTTGCCCCCTTGCCAACGTGCCCCGCATGACGCGCTTGAACAGCTTCAAGCCATTGCTCGCGAACTGGAAGCGTTACTTCCTGGGACGGTGGCGGCATGAACCATCATCACCACTACACAACCCTAACGTTGCTCCCCCAGATACTGAACAGCGGCCACCTGCTGCCCCACATGGATGGCCGCCTTGAAAAGTCTGTTGTGTGGCTTTCAGCGCATCCCTTTTGGGAGCCTACTGCTACCAAGCCCTGCCGGACAGACAACGCCCTGGTAAACCTCAAATTCTGGGAATACCGCGACCTATTCGGCTGCATCCGCTTTGCCTTGCCTGCCGATGATAGCCGCCTGCTGACATGGCGAGACGTTTGCGAGCAAGCGGGCCTGCCCCGTGTCGATCGTCGAAAGCTGGAAGCCGACGCCCGCAAGCGCGGTGGCGACCCAAAGCAGTGGTTTGCTGTGCCCGCCGCGATCCCCCTTGCCGATATGTCCCTGGAAATACTCAGCATCAATGAGTGGAGAACTGTGTCATGACCTACCCAAGCGCATCGTTTGAAAAGCAACTGACAGAGATTCGCGACATTGCCCAAGCCCATGAGCGCCTAGCCGAAATCATGGGGGATATTAATTACCTGGGGCAAGGTATTACAGAACAGCAAGGTGAGGCTTGGTCAGTGGCGTTCCGCTGCATGGGTAAGCGGGCGGCTGATATGGCCCAAGACCTGCTGGAAAAAAGCATTGAAGGTGAAGGCGAAGAGCTGGAATGGGGGCGCGATGCTGACTAGTACCCATGAAAAAGCCCAGCGCAATGGCTGGGCCTTCTCCGCGCCGCTGACCAAAGCAAACGCTAAACCTGAGAATAGCACACGGTACGGGGCGCGCCTACGCCTTGCCGATCCATGCCAACCCGTTGGGGTTGGCGCTGGCGCTGAGAAGCCACGCCCGGTAAGTGGCAAGGGGGCGATATGACCAGCCACGCCGCCTTTGTTGATCGACAAACCCTTGCTGATTCGCTGCTGAGCTGTGGCCCGTGGAAGTGTAGCAACGACGATCAAGCCTTGATCGACCACGCCACCGCCCAAGCCCGCGCCGTTGAGCTGGAAACCGCACGGCTCAACGACCCTATTTACGCGCTGCAACGCGCCCGCCGCCGTGCCACCCGGCATCATCTAACCCCGCCCACGGGATATAGCTGCACCGGGGAACTGTTGCGGCTCGCTTGCCCATTGTGGTGGCGTCGGCAGCTTCGCCGCTTAACCAGCCGCCGCCGTGAGCAGCGGCAACGGCTTTTAGGCCGTACCCAGAAACGGGCGGGTATCTATGTGAGCAACGAAGGCTACCGCCGCCGCATCGACCAAGCCACTCGAAATGCTCGCTTGCTGGAAGCGATCACCGCCACCAACCAAGAGGGCGACCAGTACACGCTGGCAGAACTGACAGAGCTTGGCCTGGCTAACCCTGAGTTTCGGCGGGCAGAGCTGATGCTGCGCATTGCCGACACTGAACGGGAAGCTGACCGGGCCGGGCATTGCGGCATGTTCTACACCATCACCACCCCTAGCCGCTTTCACCCGGTACGCCAGAATGCCAGCCTCAACCATAAATACGCTGGCGCTGACCCGCGTGAAGCACAAGCCTACTTGCAGAACCAGTGGGCCAAGGCCCGCGCCAAGCTAAAGCGTGAAGGCTTGGGTATTTACGGCATCCGGGTAGCTGAGCCCCACCACGATGGCACCCCTCATTGGCACCTGCTGATATGGATGCGCCCAGAAGATGAAGCCCGCATCACCGGGGTTTTACGCCGCTATGCCCTGGAAGATTCACCGGGGGAAGTAGCACACAACACCAGCATCCGATTCAAAGCGGTAAAGATCGACCGGAGCAAAGGAAGTGCAGCGGGTTACGTGGCTAAGTATGTGGCGAAGAACATCAACGGTAAGCAGCACAACCGCCAAGGCGTACCGGGCGATAACCTCGACCATTACGGAAAGCCACTCGAAACCAGCGCACCCCGTATAGAAGCGTGGGCGGCCTGCTGGGGTATTCGTCAGTTTCAATTTGTGGGCCTGCCTTCCGTCACGGTATGGCGTGAAGTGCGCCGCCTAAAGGATGAGCAGCGCGTTGCTGATTGGGAAGCCGCCACCCGGCCAGAGCCAGAAGCCGCCGCGATACTGGACGCCATACGCAAGGCGGCCATTGCTGGCGCTTGGGATAAATACCTTCACCTAATGGGTGGGCCTATGCAGCCCCGCGCCGCTGCCCCTATTCGCCCTTGGCGTGTGGTACGTCAAACCGTTGATCCCGCCAACATCAACCCTATGAGCGGGGAATGGTCAAGCGACACGCTAGGGCGCTATGGGGAACCCATGGCCAGCACCTGGGGCTTGGTGGTCAGCAGCCAGCTAGGGGAAACGGAATACCTTACCCGGTACTACCGCTGGACGTTTGAGCGCAAAGGTGAAGCAGCCGGGGTTGATTTTCAGCGCGTAGGCGAAGCCGCAGCGCCTTGGACTGGTGTCATTAACTGTACGCAAACCACCCCCAAAAGCACGCTTGATGATTGGGAATGGCATATCACCGAGTCGTTTAGGCGCATGCTCCCACCCCTGCCAAGGGAGCGGGTAAACCGCATCCAACAGCAAGCCGCCATAGATGCCCACCACTACCGCGTTATGTCCGTTAAGCGACGCCTTGAACATGAAGAGCGCGAGCGCTTGCGGGCCTCCCTTGAGGAAGGCCGCGAACTGCTGATAGCCATGCTGGCGCGTGGGGATATGTCACCCGCCGATATTCCACCTGGGGTACTGGCATGAACGGTGACGCCTTACTTGCCCGCATTGCCCAACTGCAAGCCAGCGCGGGCGCTTCCCGGTCGCAAGGCAAGCCCGGTAACCGCCGCCGACAACACCCACGGCGGGCCAACGTGAACACCCGCGTAGAGCCATGGCTGGCGCTGATAGAGAAACGGTGCGGACTGCTGGCAGAGGATCGTCGCTTTATTCGCCTACGGCTGGCCACCCGGCAGCCCGGCGATGCCATGCAACTAGCCGAAGGGTATAGCACTGCCTGGGAGCAAGCCGCCATGCAGGAACAGCGCGCCCACGTTAAGAACAACGCAGGCCGTCAAGCGGCTAACCGTTGGTTGAAACGGCAGCTTGAGCAATGAGCATGCTAGCAGCGGGGTTAAACGGGTATGGCTTGGGCAGTGGCTTAGTGGTGGCCTGCTGGCGCTCACGCTTGCTAATGGCCTGTTGCAGGCTATCAGGCTGTATGGCAGCCCCTAATAAAAACCTAGGTTCTTCTGGCGGCCAACGCCCTGAGCCACGGGGGCAGGCAGCCCCGGATTTCGAGAAATTTTCGGCTACCCAGCGTGTACCACCGCAGGTGGGCAGTAATCGCGCAGTGGTGCGGTTTATCACCTGTGCGACCTGTACAACGGCCCCGGCTAACTCAGGCCCTGCATGTACAGGTGGCCTTCTTAGAAATGACCACATCAACGCGACACCACTCACTACCAAAGGCCAGCGCTTAGGGCTGCCGGGAGGTGACGAAATGCGATAGCCCAACACTCACCAAAAGCCCCAATAAGGCCCGATTAAGGGCAAATAAAAGTGATACGAAAATGAAGAAACGCGGTTCCCAGATTTACCCAACCCAGCAGCGGCGCGCTGAGCTAGCGCGAATGCTCAACGAAATGGCTAGCGCTGGCGACGTTAACGCCGCTGGCTGGCTGTTGCTGTTATCTGAGATTAAACGACCCAAAAGTGAGGTAACCCAGTGAACGATAATCTAAACACCTGGAAAGCATGGCTTGAACAACACCAGCAAGCACAAAAGGCAGTAAATGCTGCCACTGCCAAAGCGTCAGATGCACGGCACCAACTGGAGACCGCTGAGCGGCATCTCACATATTTGACCCGGCAGGAGAGTCCACACGGTCTAATCATTGCCGATCCAGCTACCCATGAGCAGGTTCAGAAGGTGACGGAGCACCTCGCTAAAAAATTGGAGCGTAGTGCTACACATCGTGATGACGCTATTCGCCAAGAGCTAAACCACACCTTGAACAAGCTTAAGCAGGCGCGTGCCCGCTTTGAAGAACATCAAGCCACCTATGCTGAATGCAGCGAAGCACAAACGCAGACAGAAAAAGCACTGGCTGTTGCTATAAAAGCGAGGCCAGATGCTTCACCGCAGGCATTGGAGGCAGTTACTCAAGCAATGGCAGACCTCCAACAGCGTGTCGATAAGATCAACGCCACGGTTGCAGCCATGAAAGATAGCGATAGCATCGCCGCCGATCTGGAAGCCCAAGCCCAAAGCGCTGCCGAAGAAGTAGAGCGCCTTGAAGCAAGCGCTCTGCTAGGCGAGGTAGACGAAGCCGCCAAGGGGCAGGCCAACACCACGCTAGCAAAAGCTCGCAAGGCTGCCGAGAAAGCAGCCGAAGAGGCAGAGAAGCAAGCCGCCGCCCGCCGTGGGTTGAATAAAATGCGTGACGACCTTCAAGCCGAGCTGAGCGAGCTGGAAAGCCTGCATCGTGGCGTAGGCTATGAGGTTAGCAAGGTCGCTATGACTAAGGCAGAGCGTGACCTATTGAGCGCTATCGAGGCAGCAGGCTTGCAAGATCGTCTTTCCGCTTTAAACGCCGCACGCGATCAAGCGAGCTTCTACGCTCCGGAGGGCACCGGGTACAGCAGCGCTAGTATTGAGATGAAGTTGTCTCATTTTTACATGGTGGCCGCACCTGAGCGCCTGGAATACTAGCCCGTAAGTTAATGACCAAAGCCGTGAGGGGCTAACCCTTCACGGCTTTTTCATGCCTTGCGCTGGCGCTCACACACGCCAAAAAATTAAAAGGTACTCCCCCACCCACCCCCGCTAGTACGGGGCAATCAGTCGCGGAATTTGCCTATGCACGGCAAATTTTCAGGGGTTGGTTGTTGTTTCTTTATCACACCATCATGCCGCCTATGGCTCTATGCTCCGCATACCGTGGCCACCGTTTCATAAAGGCCACATTAAAAGCGCTATCACGCTGATTTAACGGGTCTTTGGGCGAGCTGGCGCGAAGCCAAAAAGACGCCCACTTTCCGTTATGCTAGCCGACAAACTCCCCCCACCGTAGGCACGCGATACAACAACCCAAGGTAACCCAGCGGCATGACTTGGGGCGCTCCGGGCTGGTGCTTGGCATTCAGGTAATTTTGTCACGGTATGGGTTACGCAGGGCCAGCTAGGTAGGCGTATGCACTCGGCCAATGGGGTATGGGGCGAAGCCCCATGCAGCGAAGCGGTAACGACAAGGCAGGGTAAGCGAGGCGGCTTAATGGTCAACCGTCCACCACCCAGCCGCAAGCACCGCCGCGCCTTTCATTGCCAAACAAGGGTTAAATTTCACCCAATGAGGTGGCACCCTATAGAAATATTTTACCCCTAGCAGCAGTACGCGGGTTCAAAGCACGGGTTAAGAGGTTTAGCACGCCATAAGCGGGGGCATAATTGGGGGCATATTTAAAAACACACCAAGTTAATATAAAATAAAAACAATAGCTTAAATTGATTTTAAGCGGGACGCCGCCTCCACCACCTACCTAAATTCAGATGCTTCCATATAGGTCTGAATGAAGCTGAAAAGCCCGCCCCGTGCGGGTTTTTTTGTGCCTGTATGCTTTCGCATCACTCTATACAGCATTGCGCACCGTGTATGCCTGTGTGCATGCCGCCCCCCCCCCTCCTGTGTGTTGATCCCCCCTACCGGCCTTCGTCTTGATTTCTCACGAGTGCTGAGACGGCTGGAAGTGGCTTTCATTGTGCCGATAAGCCGTGTCTAGCACATTGACTGGTAATGGTAGGGTTACTTATAGCCGACTATCGTCTAACTAATTCAGCCTAAATTCATTACATTATCTGGCGAAATTTACTATTAGCGAAACGGATAATTTCCAAAAAAAAAGACGCAATAACTTATTTATCACAGGCTTTCATTCGGTTTTATTCCGTATTGCAGCGCAATATCGCTTGCTAAACTAGCGTCGCTTATTCCCCCTTCTTTTAACCATTATAAGGATAAACACACTATGATGACGTTACATCATGACCCAGGCCAGCTTCGAGTGACTCGTTGCTGGCCTTTTTTGTTAGCGGCCTTATTATTTTTTATTAGCCCAGCCGCTTTCGCGGTCACAGGTGAGATTGATTTAACCACCTCTGCGGTAGGGTTCTTCGCGGTGGCAATCTTTGTCCTGGCCTATTCCTTGGTCATGGCCGAAGAGAAAATCCACATGCGCAAATCCAAGCCTGTGTTGGTGGCCGCCGGTATTATTTGGGGACTCATTGGCTGGGTATATGTCCAGAACGGCATGTCGGATACGTCCGAGTACGCGTTTCGCGTGACGCTTCTGGAGTTTACCGAGCTAATGTTGTTCCTGCTGGTCGCCATGACGTATATCAACGCCATGGAGGAGCGCCGAGTATTTGATGCGCTGCGCTCTTGGATGCTGCGCAAAGGCTTTAACTATCGTACGCTTTTTTGGCTAACGGGCGGCCTTGCCTTTATTCTTTCTCCGATTGCCGACAACTTAACCACTGCGCTGCTAATGTGTGCCGTCATCACTAAAGTAGCCGAAGGCGACAAACGCTTTATTAACCTTGCTTGTATCAATATTGTGGTCGCAGCAAACGCAGGCGGTGCTTTTAGTCCGTTTGGCGATATTACAACGCTGATGGTATGGCAGGCCGGTCTGATTGAATTCCAGGAGTTCTTTATCCTGTTTATTCCGTCGCTGGTTAACTTTCTGATCCCAGCGATGGTAATGAGCCTGTTTATTAAAGATCAAAAGCCCAGCAGCGTATATGAGGATGTACAGCTCAAGCGCGGAGCGCGACGCATTATTGCGCTCTTCTTGCTGACCATTGGCACAGCGGTGCTGTGTCATACACTGCTTAACCTTCCGCCCGTGCTGGGCATGATGACCGGCCTAGGCTACTTACAGTTTTTTGGTTACTACCTACGCCAGAGCCTACCCCGTTCACTGGAACGCAAGCGGGAACGCTATAGCCGCCTGGGTGACAACAAAAAGCTGGAACAGCTAGGGGGCGTCGTGCCGTTTGATGTCTTCAACCGCGTTGCTCGGGCAGAGTGGGACACACTGCTGTTTTTCTACGGGGTAGTGATGTGCGTCGGTGGCCTTGGCTTTATGGGTT
Organism: Halomonas sp. KX33721; assembly: GCF_001596805.1. Classification (NCBI taxonomy): domain Bacteria; kingdom Pseudomonadati; phylum Pseudomonadota; class Gammaproteobacteria; order Oceanospirillales; family Halomonadaceae; genus Halomonas; species Halomonas sp. KX33721. The sequence continues at coordinate 68,666 of NZ_LVIA01000007.1, forward strand.
ACCTGGGGCTGCTTTCAGAAGCACTCTACACCGGCTGGAACGCTACGTGGGCGAATATTGCGCTAGGGGTAGTGTCTGCAGTGGTTGATAACATCCCGGTCATGTTCGCCGTACTTACCATGGAACCTGAAATGTCTCATGGGCACTGGCTGCTAATCACGTTGACGGCGGGCGTAGGTGGTAGCCTGCTATCGATTGGCTCAGCCGCTGGCGTGGCCGTGATGGGTCAAGCGCGCGGTTCTTATACCTTTATGGGGCACTTGCGCTGGTCGCCCGTGATTTTGCTGGGGTATATCGCCAGTATCCTGGTTCATATGTGGCTCAATGCCGAAAGCTTCGCGCTGTTTGGCTAGCCTTAGTAGGTAAACACGCTAGCCCGCCCAGCGCTCGTGCACTGGGCGGGCTTTTTAATACGCTTCGAAAAGATATTCAATGGGCGTGGGTCGCCCAAATAGATAGCCCTGATAGCGGTAGCAACCGTGGCCTTTCAACCAGTCGAGCTGCGTTAATTGATAAACACTCACGTTCTATGCTGCTGTCGAAAGCGGGCAAAAAGATCCATGGGCGACCACTTTCCTTGTAACCACGGCGCTAGTAAACGTGTTGAAAGCGGGATAAACACAAACACCATAACGGGAGTCAGCATCATGGTACTCATCAGCACCCGCGGAATGAGCGGCCACTCGGCTAACACACTGCCAAACGTCCACTGAAACAGTAGTGAAATGGGGAAAAACGCCAGCCAGACGGCTACGGCTTGCTTCCAGCGCGGTGGGGTAGCTCCAGGGCTTACCTTAAACCACGCATCCAAGCCTGTTGCCCGGTGCTCATGGGGCGCATCGTAAAGGCCTTTACCCCGCTCAAGCCAAGCATGGCGAGAGGCCGAATGCTCCCAAGCAGAAAGGGTTTCCTGGCTGTCAAAGCGAAAAATGATCTGATACTCATCATCTTCTTTAGGGGGCGCCAATACACCGGACCCCAAGTAGCCAGGAAAGTCAGCAGCGAGTTCACGACCTTCATTTAGCCAACGGTTAAAGTCTTGGTAGCGACTATTCGCGACGCGACGAGCCACCATCAATGTGACAGGTGAGGCAGACATGGGTAATCTCCTAATGTGTAAGCAGCTGCTGCCGGGTAGGCGAGCTGCAAGCATTCAGGCGGGTAGTCCTGAAGCACGTGCCACATTATACAGGCAATATTAATGCCATGTATGTATCACCGGCGCGGGATTGGATGACGCTGCTCGCCACGCTGAAACGCTCGAACATGCTGATAAATATCAATGGCACTTTGAATGGCATCGGCCTCTAACGCATCTGGCTCAATCACCGGGCCATCCACACCGCCATTTTTTCGCATTATTTCATCAACATCGGCGCGATAGCGATCCAGCAAATGCTTAATATTCATGCGGATTCGGTGTAGCTCTAAATTAAATGCTTGGCGCTGTTCGGTGCGCTTAAAGACATCAAGAGGGTTTTCTGCAGACTCAATCAAGCTATCTAAGGTGTTGCACACTAAACGCTCGGCGGTGTTTAAATTAGGTATGACGGAGTAAACAAGCTCATTCAGCGTCATTTTTGCATTATATTGGGGCATAAGCAGGCTCAGCGGCGATTAAGTGGAACAATATCGTGAAAACGACCTTGCTCGGTAAACGTTAACCGAAAAACACCATGAACCCCCTCCTCCCCCACCACGCGTCTAAGCGCTTGAGCAGGGAAAACAACCCAGCGACCATCTACACTTCGTGTACGCACATTGTCGTACTGCCCTTCATAGTGGGCAAGGCATTCGTTGACACTTAGATGAATAATGACGTCTATTGAGAGCATAACGTTGCGCAATTCGGCTGGCTCGCAGATACTCCATACTAACTGAAATGGCCTAAACATCGGTAATCGCTTATGGATATTTCTGCTTTAAATGCGTTTTCCGGCTCCACTGCGACTTGGTCGGCTTCCAACCTGCCTACTCCGCGGGTAGAGCGGAACGAGACTGGCAGTCAACGCTCTAAGGCCGACGGCCCGCTTTCCAACGCTGAGCCAAGCAAAGAGACAGACGAGCGTACAGAGAGTAGCGAAAAGACGGCGGGCCCTACTCGCCCTGATGGCACTCCGTTAGCCCCGGAAGAGATTCAGCAACTTGAGCAGTTAAAGCAGACAGATCGAGAAGTGCGCCAGCATGAAATGGCTCATCAAACAGCAGGCGGGCCCTACACAGGCGGTGCCTCTTACGATTATGAGGTCGGCCCAGACGGCAAACGCTATGCAGTAGCCGGTGAGGTGCCGATTGATTACGGTCCGGTTCCTGGCGATCCACAAGCTACAGTCGAAAAGATGCAGACAGTGATTGCAGCCGCCATGGCACCAGCTGATCCATCGCCAAAGGATCTGCAAGTTGCCGCTCAAGCACGGCAGTACTTACTCGAAGCAAAGCTAGAGGCCGCACAAAAACAGAGCGAGATGAACCAAGCGCGTGGCGAGCATGATAGTGAGCCTGCCAATGACGAGCCGCCCGAGCAGGCAGCTTAAACGCTAAATCATTTGAGCGAATATAGCGTGGCTAACGCTCGCCACTCATGACGCTGGGTCCAATGTGTTAGCCACTCTGATACGGCTTCTGGTGGCATTGGCCGAGCAATACCATACCCTTGGGCTAACTCACATCCCAGCGCCATTAGCGCCTTGGCATGCTCAAGCGTCTCTACGCCTTCGGCCAGCATTGGGCGTTTAAATCGATTCGCCATATAAATAACGCTTTCGACAATGGCCATATCATCCTGGTCGCTCAGCATATCGCGCACAAAGCTTTGATCAATTTTAATTAGATTGACAGGCAGTTGGCGTAAATGAGTTAACGACGAAAACCCAGTACCAAAATCATCAATGGCAAAACTGACCCCTAGCGCTTGGCAACTGGCCATATTTTTTAGCGCAGCTTTCACATCATGCATTGCCGCACTTTCCAATACTTCCAGCTTTAACAGTGAAGGCGACACCGAGGGGTAGCGGGCAAGCAGCTCTGCTAAACGTTGGCTAAAGTTGCTCACCAAAAGGTGCGTAGGGCTGATATTGACGTTAATCGGCATTTCAATACCGTCATTTTGCCACTGAGTCAGCTGTTGTAGCGCATGCTCTAACACCCACTCGCCTAGATCCACTTCCAGCGGGGTGGCATCTATAGTTGACAAAAACTGCCCAGGAGATAACAGCCCACGTTCGGGATGTTGCCAGCGAATTAATGCCTCAACACCCACAACCTGGCCGCTGCGCATATCTACCTGCGGCTGATAGAAAAGTCGTAGTTCGCCATGCTTTAGTGCATCCATAAAGCGCTGACGCTGCTCATGACGTACCTGAAGCAGGAGGTCATGGGTAGGATCAAAAAGGTGGTAGGTATCCCGGCCGCGCTGCTTGGCGCGATACATAGCTTGGTTAGCATGGCGCAAAAGCACATCGCCTTGAGCATGATCGCTTGGGTAAGAAGTAACGCCTAAACTGGCAGTCAGGTAAATTACCTGGCCTTCAACGATTAGCGGTTGGCGAATGGAGGCCAACAGCTTTTCAAAAAACGAGTCCTCGACACCATGGTGAAGCAGCAGTACAAACTCATCACCGCCGATACGAGCAAGTACATCATCACTAAATAGTAGATGGCTGATGCGTTGTGCAAATGCCGATAACAAAGCATCACCTACCTGAGGGCCAAGACGGGCATTAATGGCGTGAAAGTGATCAATATCCAGAGAACAAATCGCCAGCGGCAGTTGTCGACTTTCTGAGTGCTGGATGGACTCTTGAATGAGCTGGGTCAGCAGCTGCTGGTTTGGCAACCCTGTTAATGCATCAAAATAGACTTCACGATTCAAGTGGCGGGCGGATGGGAAGGAATGGCAGAAAGATCTGCCAGAACAATCACATGATGATCAATTCGACCCTGCTCATCACGAACCCGGTTTACCGACATCATACCGGGGTAAAACTGTCCGTCGTGGCTACGATAACTAATCTGGCTTTTACTGCGGTCTCGCAGTTGAAGCTCCTCGCGCATCAAACGCGTGGTGCGGCTATCGTCGAATGGCAAAATGCTGAATGCTTCCGGCGACCGGCCTCGAACTTCACTCAGCGCCAACCCCGTTAGCTCGCAGAAGGATGGATTAGCATCCACCACAAGATTATCGTACTACTTTAGCCCTAACTGCTATTAGCCCGCTTATCTTCCACCAAAAAGGGAGCACTAGGCCCCCTTCGGGCTACACGTTTGGCTTGACGATACTAGCTGTAGGTTAGCTGTTGATGGCTCTGTAACGACCTCTCTTCAACATGAAAGCGGCTAACAAGCGTGGTCATTTCCTCGGCCTGCTCGTCTAGCGAGCGGCTTGCTGTAGCGACTTGCTCAACCAAGGCGGCATTCTGCTGGGTAACATCCTCAAGCTGCGCCATCGCCCGGCTGATCTGCTCAACGCCCGATGACTGTTCATGGCTAGCCGTAGAAATCTCATCCATCAGGGACGCCATCTTCTGTACACGCGCGGCGATCTGCTCCAACGTGTCACTGGTAGTGGAAACCAGCGTTTCCCCTTCATTGATACGCGCGACATTATTATCAATTAGGCGCCGGATCTGGTTGGCCTCTTCAGCGCTGCGGCTTGCCAATTTACGCACCTCGTCAGCCACTACAGCAAACCCGCGTCCATGCTCTCCCGCACGCGCCGCCTCTACCGATGCGTTCAGTGCCAATAGGTTAGTTTGAAAGGCAATATTATCGATAGCCGTTACGATGGTTGTCACTTGCTCATTCGCCTGATGAATGTGCTGCATTGCCTGCCGGGCCTGCATCGCCACCTCAGTAGCTTCTTGTGCCTGGTTAGCAACATCACCGGTCATGCGCTGCGCCTGATGCGCATTATCTGCATTCTGACGCACGGTGGCAGTCATCTGCTCCATGCTGGAAGCTGTCTGCACGAGTGACGCTGACTGCTCCTCAGTACGCTGAGCTAGATCTTGGTTACCCTGAGCAATTTCATTGCTGGCAAGCGCTACCGACTGTGCATTGCGCTTCATTTCAGCAATCAACTGTTCTGTTTGCGCTGACGCATCGTTTACCGCTTGATAAAGCCTAGAAAGCTCATCACTACCGGGCACCGGCAGGCGCTGCGTCAAGTCATCGCCGCGCTCGGCAATGCTTACCAACGCTCGCTGAAGCGGTCTCGTCATGGTGCGAACAATGAGTATTGCCATGCCAATGGCAATTACAGCAGCCACTACAGCAATCGCTAAGTACCACCATAGATCTCGCTGTGCTTGGCGCTTAAGCTCATCAGCGGTGCTCACGATAGATGCAGACACACTATCCTCCAGCGCCTTTAAGCGGCCAATTTTTACTGTTTGCCAATCGAACCACTCTTCTGGGTTTACCCCGAAGCCTGCCGTTTGCTGAATCGCTAGTGCGCGCCGCTCCAGCACGCGCTCAACCTCCGGGCCACTCAAAGCTTCCTCCAGTGCCTCACGGTTAGCAGCACCAGATAAGACACGAAAAGTTTCTAGAAATGCACGTTCCTCACCTATTAATGACAAGAGACGCTGCAGGGTCGCTTCAGGCATCGCATCGGCAGCAAATACATTTGAAAGAAGCGCACGCTCAATACCTGCCAAATCTTTTGCCTCTAACAAATTATAATAGGCTGCCAGTTGACGGGTAATCGCGCCCTCTCCCGTTAGGTGGGCAAGCTCGCCAACGAGTACCATCAGCAAGCTATTAAGCCCTGTATAGTGGCCTAGCGCTTCCGGTGTTGCCACACTAAGCAGGTCTACCTGGTCACGCAGCGACTGGTTTTGCTGCCATTGTTGCTCAACCGCAGCCAACTGCGAGCTGATCGTGGAGGTCAGCAGCGTTGCATCAAGTTGATCACGCTGTTGGAAAAAAGCTTCCACCGCAGCATCCATGTTAGGACGCTGCTGGCTCAAACGATCACCAAATGCTTCCCCTTGGCTACCTAAAAACGTGTTGCTCTTATCATGGCCTAAGCGCCGTTGACCCGCTACTGCATCACTCGCCGTTAACGGCCTATCCACTCGATAAACGTGCTTTCGCCTAGTGCATGGCGCTCGTGGCGCAGGCGGCTCATCGCCGCATAGGGCAAATCCATCACTAAGCCATTGCTAAGCGGCTGTTCCAGCACTTGGCGCAGCAGCGCATTGCATACGAACAAGTATGCATGCATCACCTGAGCGAGTTATGAAGTGTTAACGCCATAGTGATGTTTTGATATGACAGCGGCAGGACACTCTCATGACGCCCTGATTACGGCTGCGTGACAACCTAGCGACAGCCACCTACACAGCAGCCGCGCCGCTCCACAAACAGGCTGTTACCCGCGGTTTTCTTGGCCTGGTGCTTGAGTTCCGAGAGCTGCGCGGCGATCTCCAGCGCCTTGCAAGGGGCGGGGTCGGTAATCGGCTTGACGGCAATCGAGACACTGACAAAGGGGAAGAACGTCACGCCTCCCTGACGGCTCTCTATCGAAATGCCCCCTTGCTGGCGGTCTTTTTCTTCGTAAAATCCAGGCGCCATCACTTCAAAAGAGTGAAGGATTTGCTGGCAAACGGTTTCCCAATGGCCCAGCGGTAGCAGCATCATAAAGTCATCGCCGCCGATATGACCGATAAAGCCACCCGCACTCTCTACCTGGGCCTGTAGCAGCCTTGAGAGTGAAATAATTACGTGGTCGCCGCGGGCGTAGCCGTAGGCATCGTTAAACGCTTTGAAGTTATCTAAATCCACATAGCCAGCCGCAAATCCGCTGCCTTGGGCTAAATAGGAGGCTAGGGTTTCGTTAATCAGAATATTACCGGGCAGCCCAGTGAGCGGGTTCGCGTGGCGCGCTTGGCGCACTTGAATCGCGGTAATTTCCCGCAGCAGGTCGACGATATTGCCCATGCCGAGGTAATGACCGTCGCTATCGACGATCACGAAATCTTCCTGCTCGATATCGCGGCTGTCGGTGAGCTGCTGGCTAAGCGCCTCCAGGGAGAGATCCGCATCCGCGACGATCATTTTAGGGTCAGCAATCTCCAGCACGCAGCGCTTGGCGTACATCGCGTGACTGTACTGATTGGTGAACAGCGTGAGGAAGGCATTGCGGCGCACCACCGCCACGGGAACGCCCTCTTCGATCACCGCCACGCAGCGCAAGCGCGGGTCCCCGCGAAAGCGCTCGGCCAGTGCTGGCACCAAACAGCTCGCCGAGACGCTCTCAATGGGGCGTAAAATGGAGTGCGCGGTGCGACCCGCCGGACTTTTTAGCTGGGTCGTCGCGGGTAATAGCGTATTGAGCTGCATGGGCGGCTGAAGGCTTGGCCGGGCAAAGTAAAACCCCTGCAGCAGTGCCAACCCGCGGTCTAGCTCCCATAGGCAGAGATGCTCGGCAGCCGTCTCGACCCCTTCCGCAATGAGCTGGCAATCCAGACTACGCGCCACATCCAAAATGGAGCGCAGAAACTCGCGCTTAGCGGGCTCCTGATCAATACCAGAGATAAAGTGGCGATCTAACTTGACGAAGTCGGGCCGCAGCTCTGACCAGTGGCGCAGGCTGGAGTGCCCGGCTCCTAAATCATCCAGCGCCACCTGAAAGCCCATATCGCGGTAGTGGTCCACCGCTTGACGCATCAGTTCGTAGTCGTGAATCGGCACGTGCTCGGTCAACTCAATGACCACGCGCTCAGGGGGCAGGCCGCTCTCTTGAATAAAGCTCAGCGTCAGCCCCTCGCGGAAGTCACGCTCCACGATGGTTAACGGCATCACGTTGAGAAACAACAACCCCGGCAATTCAAGCTCGGCAAACCGGCGAATGGCGAGCCGCCGACACAGCAAGTCCAGCTCGACCAGTAGGCCCGCCTGGGTCGCCACATCGAATAACCGCAGGGGAGAGTGAAGCGGGGACGTTTTTGGCCCGCGAATCAGCGCTTCATAGCCATAAATAGCCTGCTGATTGGCGTCCACAATCGGTTGGAATAGCACGTGCAGCTCTTCTGCCGCAATAATTTGATTTAGCCATTGTGCTTCTTGTGCGGTCATATGCCTGCTGCCCTATCAAACGTAAACTATCCCTATGATTTGTAACGCTTCATGAGGAAGGTTCTAGGGCAGCAAGCCTGCGTCATTGTGATGACATTTGTATGACAGACAGCGGTTCTCTACGGGTCGATAGGCACCTTGGGGGGCGGAAAGACTACGTCACCGCCGCCGGCATCGAGCTGGCGAATATCCGTGGGCTTGCCCTGCTCATCCAGGCTTACCAGCCCAATGCCGCTGGCGTTCCATAGCCGCTCTCCGGCGCTGGCTTGGTCTGGGTCCCGGGGGTAGATGCTAAGCTTGCGCCGCTTGGTGAACCAGTTCAGCGGCGATAACGGCGCGTAGAGCCAACGGTTCAAACGGTCGAAGGTATTCAGCAACTGCTTGGGAAAAGTATTTTTCACCCCACTCGAAGTGATTTGCCATAGCTTTGGAGCCCGCTTCTGGCGGCGTACGACGATATCGTAGGCAAAGGAGTAGTGAACATCACCGGAGAGGATCACGTAGTTACCGGGGGTTTTGGAGTGCCGCCAGATATGCAGCAGCACGTTGGCCGCACCGCGGTGCGCCATCCAGTTCTCGGCATCCACCACCAGCGGTTTGCCCGCCAGGGTGAAGAGTTTTTGGATACTTTCGATCAGCTTGACGCCAAACATGGGCGCAGGCGAGACGATCACCGCGCTTTTAGTGCCCAGCAGCGCCTGCTGCATCTCCATCAGCGCCTCCCAATCCATCAAGCCTGACGGGCGGTTGGGGCTGCGCTCGCTGCGCCAGCGGCGCGTACGGGTGTCCAGCACGATGAGTACGGGCGTGCCCGGCACCTGAAACTCCCAGCCCTGAAAGCGCAGCAGCCGCTCGATAAACGCGTCCTGGTGGTCAGGCTTCAGCGGGCCGACATCGTCGAACAGCGTGATCGCTTGGTGAAGCAACGGATTAAGTTTATCGGGCGCATTCCCCCACCCTTGGCAGAGCAGGTACGCCACCAGCGCGTTGCCGATAATACGCTTTGAGAACGGGTGGCCGTAGGCACAGCGCTCCCAGTCGGCGGTCAGGTTCCAGTCATCGGTGACATCATGATCATCAAAAATCATCAGGCTGGGCACGTGGGCCATCAGCCGCGCGCACTGAGGCAGACCCTCTACGAACGCTTCGATGATCGCCTGCTCTTCCCGGTAAGCCTCAGCCTCTTTTTCGCCTAACGCCGGGGCGTCATAGGCAATCACCTGCCACGGCGCGGGCGACCACACCAGGCAGTACATGGCGAGCATCTCGGCCAGCGTCATCAGGTGGTTCTGGGCGTTCGCCGAGGTGAATACCGGCTTTTTTACGCCACCAAAAAAGCGCTCACGCAGCGCCGCGTTGCTGGTGACATCCGGCAGCAGCGCTTCCCGGTGGTAGTAGCTTTCCGGGGCGTTATACAGCGCTTGGCTATCATCGACGGTAGCGCCCTCAAGCAGTTCATCCACTAGCCCCAGGCGGGCAATCAGCGCATGAACCGCCCGCAGCATGGGGCCTGCCACGTCATCCACATACACTTGGTCGCCGGTCATCAGCAGCCACGCGGGCCACTCGGCGGGTGACTCTTGGCGCTCGGCTATCCAGTTATCGGCCCGCACTAAGCCATCGGCGCTATCGTGATGGGGTTTACGACAGGAGCCGTGCATCAGACGGTGGTGGCGAGAGGCCAACACAAACCCTGGGTAGTCATAGTCATCGTGGCATAGCCACGGCGCCCACTCCGGCAGGGGCTGCCACGCGCCGTCAGTGCTTTGTACCTGCAGGTCGTAGGCAATGCGGGTGTCGGTGGGCAGCGCGGTGGGCAGCGAAAGGTCGATACAGTGAATATAAGCATGCCGACCAATCGCCACGCACTGGTGGGCGTTATCTAACGCGTGGGTTTGCTGCTCCTCTTGCTCGGGGTTCAGCACAAGCTGCATGGTCAGCGGACGGGTCGCTACCAGCCATAAAATCAGCCGCGACGGCGAGAGGCGACGCAGCAAAGGTCCAACCAGTACGTCGGGTAACGTCGTGGCGATTTGTGTCATTTCACACCCTCTGTGCTGTGTGTTGCATCGCTCTTAAGATCGTTAAGTAGCGACCACAGGCAGTTCAATGACTACCTCTAAACCGCCAGACTCGGCGCGCTGAAGACGCATCTGGCCATGATAAAGCGTGACAAGGTCCGTCACGATGGCTAATCCCAATCCGCTGCCTGAACGCTGCTCATCCAGCCGCTTGCCGCGCTGGACAGCGGCTTGACACTCTTGCGGCGTCATACCGGGGCCGTCGTCGCTGACAACCAGCAACAGCATCTCGCTTTGAGCCTGCAAGCGGATATGCACATCGCTTTTGCCCCAGCGCAGGGCGTTGTCCAGTAGATTACCCACCATCTCCTGCAGGTCCTGACCGTCCATATGCACCCGCACGCCGCTATCCACGGTTTGGCGCAGGGTAATATGGCGGCGCTGCGCTAGCCGGGCAAGCCCGGTGATGAGCGGGGCCAGTGTGCCTTGGAGGGCCACCGGAGCAAAGCGTACTCCCTCGCCCGCAGCGGAAGCCCGCGCCAAGTGATGGCGCACGGCGCTATCGATACGCGACAGCTCGGCTTCCCAGGCACTGCGGCTCTCGCTGGGTAGCTGTTTGGCCAACAGCCGCATGACGCTGATCGGTGTTTTGAGGGCGTGGGCCAAGTTGCCTGCCGTGTGACGACCCCGTTCGATGAGCCGCTGGTCGCGAGCCAGCACGGCGTTCATGGATGTAGCCAGTGTGGCCAGCTCGTCGGGTAAACGAGTTTCTAACTGCTCTGTTCGCCCCTGCTCCACCTCGCGCAGATTAGCATTCATACGCCGCAGCGGCGCTAACCCCCAGCGTACCTGAAGCGCCAGTACGCCCAGTAGCAGCGCCCCTAGGCCCAGCAGGCCCAGCCACAGCATCTGCTGAAACTCCTGAATATCTTCGCGTAAATCATCGTCCCGCGCAGCCACGCTCACGTGCAGCGGTGTTTCTAAAGGCGCTAGATAAATATCGCGTTCAACGACACGTAACTGCTGTCCCCTTGGGCCTGGTAACGTGCGGGCGGTCACTCGCTCACTCTCCAGTACCGGCAAGCGCTGATCCCATAACGAGCGCGACGTGACCGAGTGGTTCGCATCGTCGGTAATCTGCCAATACCAACCCGAATACACATGATCGAAACGGGGATCACCCAGCGCGCGCTCGTAGTTGAGCTGCCCGGCCAGCGGGTCGTAAGTGACCCCGGCAATCACTACGTTGAGGGTCGCTTCCAGCCGTTCATCAAACGCATTGACCGCCGCAGTGCGGTAATGGTGGGCCAATAACCAACCAGCAACCGGCAGCGCCAGCAGCACCATGAGCAGCACCGCCAACAGCAGGCGTAGATTGATAGAGCGGCTAGCCCAGCGCTGACTCCAAGAGACCACATTAGCGTTCATGAATCGCTCGGTTCATCGGCTAACAGGCGATACCCCTGACCGCGCAGCGTGGCAATGCGCCACGCGCCTAGCTTGCGCCGCAACCGACTGACCTGAACATCAATGACGTTGGAGTCGGGCTCGTGGTCACGGTCGTAAACGTGCTCAGACAGCTCGCTACGGCTGACCACTCTGGGCGCAGCATGCATTAAGTAGCTTAATAGGCGGGTTTCCTGAGCAGTTAAGCTCACGGGACGCCCCACCAAAGTGACATGTTGGGTGTGAGTATCCAGGCTAAGCTCGCCCACTTTAAGCACCGGGTGCGCATGGCCATGGGTACGGCGCACCAATGCCTGCAGGCGAAACAGCACTTCGGCGGGTTCGAAGGGTTTGGTGACGTAGTCATCGGCACCCGCGGTAAAGCCAGCGGCTTTATCGGCCCAGCGTTCACGGGCCGTTAAGATCAGTACCGGCAGATCAATACCATCTTCCCGCCAAGAAGAGAGCCAGCGAGTGCCATCGCCATCGGGCAGGCCAATATCCAAAATGACCGTATCGTACGCCTCTGTGCGCACCAAAAAATCTGCTTCCTGGCCGTTTTCCGCCAGCTCAACGATCCAGTCACCATCTTGCAACGCTTGACTCAGCTCACGGGCAAGCGCCTGGTCATCCTCTACCAGTAAACACTTCATCAAAAACCCCTTATCAATAAACCCAATGGAGGCAGGAAGATGGGGGACCGCAGGCAAACGTCTTAACGCTGCATCTCGCGGATGCGCACGCCCTCTATTTGCATAAGCTGGCCACTGTGACCGTCGAACTCAAACTCCACCACCTGCCCTTGGGGGCCTAGCAGCTTGATTTCATACTCGACCAGCCCATCATCGCGCTCGATTTCAACCTCCAACACGTCGCCGATGTAGTGGGCGTCGAGCCAGTCGAGAATGGTATCAAGGGGAACCACGTCGCCTCGCCGCACTTCGCTGTGCAGGGCCTCCCAGTGCTGGTCACCGGTCGCACTACCCATCAATACGAGGACCAGCGCCAATACCAGCCCGCCCTTATAGGGGAGCCGTTGCCAGGAGCGCTGCTTAATAGAGAGAAGAGACGTCATTTTCATAACAGTAGGATGCCAAAGGCAACATGAACGCTAGATGAACGGCTTTGTCAGGTTAAGGAAAGAACCCCGGTGATATAAATACCCTGTCGCATTCGCTAACTGACCTTCGTTAGGCATCATCCGGCAATGCATTCACTAAGCAAAGAAGGAATTTGATATGAACGCTATGAAAAAAATGCTGCTGATCCCAACTTCTGCTCTTCTGCTTGCCGCTGCTGCAGGTAGCGCCCAAGCAGACACTCAGCCGATGGACCGGATCGATGACATTCTAACCTACGCCGCCGACTACGGGTTCAGCCACATCGAAGAGATCAATGTTGATGACCGTGGCCGTGTAGAATTAGAAGGCTGGTTAGACGATGAGTGGTACGCCGATGTGGACTTCTCCATGGATAACGGCGACACCCTGCAAGAAGAGCGTAAGCGCCTGATTACCGGAGCCTGGGGCATGAGCGAAGATGACGTGCGCCAAGCACTCAATGCTGCCAGCCAGGAAGGTATGACCGAATTTGAAAGCATCGATATCGATAAAAGCGGCATCATCGATGTTGAAGGCCGCGAGCAAAACGGCCGCGAGCTGGAACTGAGCCTGCGCCAGGGTTCTTTTGAAGTCACCCAGATGGATCGCGACTAATCGCATTCGCGTCTTGTACATCTAGCCGTACATTCTGTTAGTACGCTCTGTTAAGACACTCTATTCATACACTCTCTGCGGCGGGCCTTCGGGCTCGCCGCTTTTTTTGTACCTACGCATTCACTAGGATTTGATTGGCATCCCACATGAATGTCGTTAGCGTAGCCACAGGCGGTTAGCACAGCCGCCTCTCAAGCTAGCGAATAGGAGAGACTTTTTGACGACCTCCGCCGAAGGTGTCAGCGACGCGATACGCCATACAGTGCTGCGCGATCTCGCTTGGCTGTTAGCAACCCCCGATTTAGTCACCCTTGGCGCTTATCCTGGGAGGCCCACAGGCTTAACGCTGGGCCTTGCAGACAATCACCATGCATGGCTGACCGCTCTACTGCCCGGCGTTGAGGCGCTGAATGGCAAGCTAGCGACGCGCATGGGCCACTACCATGAGCGGCTGTGGCAGCTGTTACTGGATAACGCCCCTAATACCCGCCTGCTGGCCAATAATCTGCGTATTACTCAACGCCGCACAACGCTGGGCGAGCTGGATATGCTTTATCGCACGCGGACAAACCCAGTGCCGGTGCATTTGGAAGTAGCGATCAAGTTCTATCTTGGTCTTCCCGACGGGCCAGGCGAAGCCAACAGCCAAAGCCGCTGGATTGGCCCCGGTGGTTTGGACAGTTTGGCCTTGAAGTGCAGTCACCTGCTCCATCATCAGCTACCGCTCTCCCGTACTCGCACGGCGCAGGCGAATATTGCTCACTGGTTAACGCCCAGAGATACGGGCGAAGCGACCACGCTAAGCAACCTGCTGACCCAGCAGCTTGCCATGCCCGGCGTGCTGTTTTATCCATGGCAGCCCAACTTGCCACCACCTGTCGGGGCAACGGCCGAGCATCGGCGGGGGTGGTGGTGCCATCAATACGACTGGCCTAGCGTGGCCGAACGCTACAGCACGGCGCTAAAAGTCGCGTGGCTAGCAAAGCCCCACTGGTTAGCGCCGCCATCGCTCGACGCGTTTGGCAACGCCAATGAGCGGATGGAGGCCGTGATGGCACAGGTAAACCGCTACGGGCCGCAGCAAGTGATGCTGTACGACCCGAAGGGAGAAGAGAACTGCTGGGAAGAGAACTACTGGGAAAAGAGTTGCCAGGAAAATAGTGGCCAGGAGAGACCGCTAACGCGGCTGATGGTGGTACCCAACGACTGGCCGCGCCAGGTACCGCTACCGCCTAAGCGGCGTGGTTAACCCACCCGCCTTATACCACCACGAGATTATCGCGATGAATCAGTTCGTGGGCTTCCACGTAACCAAGGATGGCTTCGATCTGGTGGCTTGGCTGGCCCGCTAGCTGGCGGGCTTCGTCAGCGCCGTAGTTGACCAACCCCTTGGCCACGCGAGTGCCCTGCTCATCCACACACAGCACCATGTCGCCGCGCTTAAAACTGCCCTGCACGTCACGCACGCCAACGGCCAGCAGGCTAGAGCCTTTACCACGCAGCACGTTGACCGCGCCCGCATCCAGCACCAGCGTACCGCGCACCTGAAGCTGACCCGCTAGCCAGCGCTTGCGCGCTGCCATAGGGGCTTGATCCGGGCGCAGCAGCGTGCCGAGTGCTTCACCGTTCATTACCCGAGTAATTACCTCCGGCTGGCGACCACTGGCAATCACAGTTACCGCGCCGGAACGCGCCGCGAGCTGGGCAGCGCGCACTTTGGTGCTCATACCACCCCGGCCCAACGCCCCGCCGCTGCCTGCCACGGCGGCCAAGCGGGGGTCGTCAGCACGCCCCTCAGTAATCAGCGTGGCGTCAGGATTATGGCGGGGGTCGGCATCGAACAGGCCTTCCTGGTCGGTGAGCAGCAGCAGCGCATCGGCTTCCAGCAGGTTGGCCACCAGCGCGCCGAGGGTGTCATTATCGCCAAAGCGGATCTCGTCGGTGACGACGGTATCGTTTTCGTTGATCACCGGTACCACGCGCATTTCGACCAGCGTGCGCAATGCCGAGAGCGCATTCAGGTAGCGCTTGCGGTTAGAGAGGTCGTCGTGGGTGAGCAGAATCTGCGCGGTGAGCATGCCGTGGCGCGCAAAGTGCTGCTCGTAGCACTGGGTCAGGCCATTTTGCCCCACCGCGGCGGCCGCCTGAAGCTCGTGCACGGCGCTCGGACGCGCCTGCCAGCCCAAGCGCACCATGCCAGCTGCCACCGCACCGGAGGAGACCAACACCACCTCTTTACCCTGCTGATGCAGGGCGGCAATTTGATCCACCCAGCCGCCAATGGCCGCTTCGTCCAGCCCACGACCATCATTGGTGAGCAGCGCGCTGCCAATTTTGACCACCACCCGGCGGGCGCTACTCAGCGCCTCACGGCCCGGCAACTGCTCGTTGCTTTCCACGTCACGACTCTCCCACGCCATTGCGCTCACGCGATTTATCGTTCCCAGAACGCCTTCTGCCTACGGGGCGTACTCCACTTCGACATCGTAATCATCGTCGTCGAAATCGTCATCGTCTTCTTCATCATCGCGCTTACGACGACGGCCAAGGCGGGCTTCGGTACGGGCCACCGACTCCTCCTCCATGCGACGGCGCATCTCCTGCTCGCGGGCATGGGCCTCTTCGTCTTCGTTTTCCAGACGCTGCTGCTCGGTGAGCCAGCGGTACGCCGCCTGCACCAGCTTGTCAGTGCCTTCGCTGCTGATCGCCGAAATACGGAACACTGGACCGTCCCAGTTCAGCGCCTCGATGATCGCCTGGGCCCGCGCTTCGCGCTCCTCTTCCGGCAGCAGGTCGAACTTGTTCAACACCAGCCAGCGGGGCCGCTCGGAGAGCGCCGGAGAGAACTGACCAAGCTCGTGAATAATCGCCTGCGCGGCTTCCACCGGGTCGGACTCATCAAACGGCGCCACATCAACCACGTGGAACAGCAGCCGCGTGCGGGTCAGGTGCTTCAAGAAGCGCAGCCCCAGGCCAGCACCGTCGGAGGCACCTTCAATCAGCCCCGGTACGTCGGCCATTACAAAGTGCTCATGCATCCCCAGCTTCACCACGCCCAGGTTTGGCACCAGCGTAGTGAACGGGTAGTTGGCCACTTTGGGCTTGGCTGCCGAGACCGAACGAATCAGCGTCGACTTACCGGCGTTGGGCATACCGAGCAGGCCCACATCCGCCATCACTTTCATTTCCAGGCGCAGGTTACGACGGTCGCCTTCGGTGCCCGGCGTGGTGCGCCGCGGCGCACGGTTGGTGGAGGATTTAAAGTGAATATTCCCCAACCCACGGCGGCCGCCTTCTGCTACCAGCACGACCTGACCAATTTCGGTCACGTCGGCAATCACCTCAAGGGTGTCTTCATCAATCACCGTGGTGCCCACCGGCACTTTTACGTGCAGGTCTTCACCAGCTTTACCGCTCATCTGGCGGCCCATGCCGCCTTGCCCATTTTCAGCTTTGTAGAAACGCTGAAATTTGAAATCAATCAAGGTGTTGAGCGAATCATCACCAATCAGATAAACGCTGCCACCGTGGCCGCCATCACCACCATCGGGGCCACCCTTGGGCACATATTTCTCGCGGCGAAAGCTCAGACAGCCATTGCCGCCTTTACCTGCCTCAACAATAATCGAGGCTTCATCGACGAACTGCATTGGATTCTCCCGGCCGCTTCCGCCGCCCTCACTGCACTATCCCCACCCGCCTCATGCGGGCAAAAGGGATCGAAAAGACAAAAAAGCCCCGCCATGGCGGGGCTTTTCTTTCGTCATCTTCGCACTGCGTAAGTCATACCAACCAACTTACACAAAGCAACCGAGGTTGCTTAGGCAGAAACGATGCTGACGAATTTACGGTTGTTCGGACCTTTGGTCTCGAACTTCACGAAGCCGTCGTTCAGAGCGAACAGCGTGTGATCACGACCCAGGCCAACGCCAGTGCCTGCGTGGAAACGAGTGCCACGCTGACGAACGATGATGTTACCTGCGGTTGCCGCTTGGCCACCGAAGAGTTTCACACCAAGGCGTTTGGATTCGGAATCGCGACCGTTACGCGTGGAGCCGGCTGCCTTTTTATGTGCCATTGCAAAATCCTCCTAAAGGGAATTGGCTGCTTACGCAGAAATTCCGGTAATTTTGACTTCAGTGAACCACTGACGGTGGCCCTGACGCTTCATGTGGTGCTTCCGGCGACGGAATTTGATGATCGTCACTTTATCGCCACGGCCGTGGGAAACGATTTCAGCGGAAACTTTGGCACCGCTAATGAAAGGTGCGCCAATGTTTACGTCATCGCCGTCTGCAACCAGCAGCACTTCATCAAACTCAATCGTTTCGCCGGTAGCGACTTCGATTTTCTCGAGCTTGAGGGTTTGACCTTCTTGAACGCGGTACTGTTTACCACCGCTTTTAATAACTGCGTACATGTCGCTCTCCGGACTTGTCGTTAATGCCGGTTACGCCCCGCGTAACCAACGCTCATCGCCTTCCGCTCTTATCGACCTGCTGCGAGTGGCGCCTCTTTTGGCAGCCATCTGACAGGGAGCATGATGAGTGGGTCGCGGATTATAACGACTATCGCTTCATACCACAAGGCCACCGGGGCTTGTCAATCTTCCAAACGCCGGCCTGGGCCTGCTTAGCGCGGCTATGCCTTGACGCCTTACAGGCAGCCCCATAGCATGAGCTCCACTCTTACCTGCCGCGATGAACGGAACCCATGACAGCCAACGTCTCCTCAATCCCGCCTGCCAGCCCTTCGCCTTCACCGCTGCACGCCGTGGTGGCCGACGATTTTGAGGCCGTCAACCGCACCATTGTGACGCAGTTGAATTCTCGCGTGCCGCTGGTGGAAACCATCGGCCAGTACATCATCGAAAGCGGCGGTAAACGCCTGCGCCCGCTACTGGTACTGTTGGCAGCGCGCTCGTTGGGCTACGAGGGCGACAAGCATATTACCCTCGCCACGCTGATCGAGTTTATGCATACCTCCACTCTGTTGCACGACGACGTGGTGGATGAGTCGCACATGCGCCGTGGCAAGAAAACCGCCAACGACGCCTGGGGCAATGCGCCTTCCGTGCTGGTGGGTGATTTCCTCTACTCCCGCTCGTTCCAGATGATGGTGGATGTAGGCTCCATGCGCATCATGGCGATCCTATCCGGAGCCACCTGCGTGATCGCAGAAGGTGAAGTGCTGCAGTTGACCAACATTGGCAACCCCAGTATTTCCGAGGCGGATTACTTCGAGACCATCCAGGGTAAAACCGCGATGCTGTTTGAAGCCGCCTCCCATAGCGGCGCGGTGCTCGCCGAAGCTACGCCGGAGCAGGAGCGCGCCCTGCAGCATTACGGCCGCTACCTGGGTCTCGCTTTCCAACTGATTGACGACTTGCTGGACTATCAAGCGACGCCGAGGCAATGGGCAAAAACGTTGGCGACGACTTGGCCGAAGGCAAGCCCACGCTACCGCTCATTCACGCCATGGAGCGCGGCACTCCTGAGCAAGCCAAGCTGATTCGTCAGGTGATTCGCAAAGGCGGTCTTGAACAGCTAGACGACGTACTGGCGATTATTCACGACACCGGGGCGCTGGCGTACACCCGCGTACGGGCAGAAGAGATGGCGGATAAAGCGCTAGCCGAACTGGATGCCCTGCCCCCTAGCCCTTATCGCGATAGCATGGCTCAACTTGCCCGCTTAGCCGTAGATCGCCAAGCGTAACCGACAACGCTTTTCGCGTTGTACAAAGAAAGGGCGTGAAAAAAGAGGCTTGAAAAAAGCCCTTCGCCTGCGTATGATTCGTCCCGTTGTTGAGCACGCCTCAGCAACTTTCGGAATATAGCTCAGCTTGGTAGAGCGCTGCCTTCGGGAGGCAGAGGTCGTAGGTTCGAATCCTGCTATTCCGACCAAGAATTCAATGAAAACGGCCACTTAGCTTTTAGAGCAAGTGGCCGTTTTTGTTTGTGTGCAAGTTACCCCGGCGGGTGAATCAGCCCTACCACACTGACCACAATCAGCACTGCGCCCAATACGCGAAAAAACAGCCCCGTATCGGCATTAAGCAAGTAGCGGTGGGCTTTTTCACCAAGCAAGTGGCCGATAAAGGCACAGGGCAGCAGCCACAGTTGATGAATGAGCTGTAGGTCAACGTCCGCAATCACAAACGACACCATTTTGATCACGACCAAAATAAACCACAGCACAAACATGGTGTCGCGTAACTGCTCTTTCGCGACATGAGTGGCGAACACGGACACAATCAGCGGTGCGCCAATCAGCGACGTGCCGCTAACGTAGCCCCCCAGCCCCAGCAGTACATAATCCACGTACTTATTGTTACTTCTAAACGGCTTATTTAGCACATAGCCGATGGCGTAGATGATCACGATACCGAAGATAATACTGGTCATCACATTGGCGGGCAGGGTGAGCAACCCAACCACCCCCACCAGCTTGGGCACGATCATGATCTTGAGCGCTTTGCCTAAATAGCCCCAGTCGATGTTGCTCTGAACCGCAGCGCTGCTGCCCGCCTGCTGCAGCTGACGATGCCCATTCCAGGCAATCCAACTGGAAAAAATCAGCAGATGAATAGCAATAATCGGCAGGAACACCAATGGTTCGTTGACGACGAGCAGGAGAAACGGCAGCGCCAAGACCGCGCCACCAAAGCCAAGACTGGTGCGCACAAAACCGCTCCAGGCAAAGATAAGCCCCATCAGCACGTACTGATACCAAAGTAAATCTGCCATAGCGTTGATAGGTTTCCTTACAGTGATGGGATCAGCCCAACTGCCACCAGCGCGGCAGCAGTGCGCGCACCTGGGCATGGGCAAAACGGTCATCCATTAATACCACAACCCCTTCATCGTCGGGGCTGCGGATCACTCGCCCGGCGGCCTGTATCACCTTGATCATCCCAGGAATACGGTAGGTATAGTCGTCTCCCCGGCCAAAGCGCGCCTGCAATCGGGCTTTCAGCGCTTCGTTAAAGTCGTTAAACGGCGGCAAGCCCAGTGTTGCCACAAAGGCACCGATCAATCGTTCACCGGGAAGGTCAATGCCCTCCGCGAAGGCACCACCCAACACGGCAAAACCGATGCCTTTACCGCCGGGGGCAAAGCGCGCCAAAAACGCCTCACGCTCAGGCTCCTGCATGCTGCGCGTTTGCGCGAAAACGGGAATCTCAGGGTGCGCCTGCTCGAATGCGTCCATCACCTGCTCGAGGTAGGCAAAGCTACTGAAGAACGCCAGGTAGTGCCCCGGCTTGTGCTGATAGTGCGCCGCCAGTGTCGCCACAATCGGAGGCACCGACGCCGTGCGCTGATGGTAACGGGTAGAGATATCGCTACGCACATAGACCTCTAGCTGCTGCGCCACGAAGGGAGATTCCACCTCGCGCCATACGCTGCGCTCCGGCAACCCCAGTAAGTCGCGGTAGTAGTAAAACGGCGACAGCGTGGCGGAAAACAGCACCGTGCAGTTAGCGCGCTTAAAGCGCGGGGCGAGAAAGTCCGCCGGAATCACATTGCGCAGCCCAAGCACTGCACTTCCCTTGCCTTGAATCTCCAAATCGCACAGCGAGTGGTCGCCGAACGATTCCGCCAAGCGGCAGAATGCAAGCGCTTCGAACAGCAGTTCCTGGAGTGCCTGATTCGCCCCTTCGGGGTGCTCCACGAGATAATCAGTCATCGCCCCGGCCAGGGTATGCAGTGCGCTCACCAGTTTGGTGGGCAGCGTTTCTAGCAAGTGGTAACGCCGCTCCGGCACTTGGGCGGCCACCTCTTTATTGAGCGCCTGCCACTGCCTGCCTACGTGGGCCAGCGGCTTGGCTAAGGCGGGCGGGGAGTGACGGCGCAGGAAGCTCAAGCGCTGCTGGGAGAGCGCGGCGCTGTACATGCCACGAGCACGGTCTACCAGGTTATGCGCCTCATCCACCAGCAGCCCCACTCGCCAGTCGTTGGCTTGAGCAAGCCCGTGCAGCAGCGCGTGGCTATCGAACCAGTGGTTTACATCCCCCACCGCCACATCGGCCCAGCGGGCCAGCTCCTGACCCAAATAGTAGGGGCAAACCTGATGCGCCAGCGCCACTTCGCGCAGCGCATCGCGCGTTAGCCAGCCTTTTTCCACCGCCGCTTGGCGGGCGGCAGGCAAACGGTCGTAAAACCCTTTTGCTAAAGGGCAGGTATCGCCCTGGCAGGCGGTGCCGGGGTATTCACAGGCTTTATCGCGGGCGACGAGTTCCAGCACCCGCAGCGGCTGGGCAGGAGCCTCTAGGCTCACCAAGGCGTCGAGCGCGAGGCGGCGGCCAGGCGTTTTCATAGTGAGAAAAGCGATGCGGTCGAGCCGCTGACGGGGCATCGCAGAGAGCATGGGAAACAGCGTGCCCAGGGTTTTGCCAATGCCGGTGGGCGCTTGGGCCAGCAGGCAGCGTCCGGTGCTGGCGGCTTTAAACACATCTTCGGCCAACGCCCGCTGCCCTGGACGAAAGTCCACGTGGGGAAAGGTCAGCGTGGCGAGCCACGCATCGCGGCACTCGCGGTGGGCGGCCTCCTGCTCGGCCCAGGCTAAAAAGCGCTGGCACTGGTCGGCAAAAAAACGCCGCTAGCTCCTCGGCACGGGCATCAAGCGTCAGCCGGGTTTCCTGGCCGCTGGCAATATCCAGGTACACCAGCGCCAGCGTGATGTATGAAAGCCCGCGCTCAGCGCAGAGCAGCGCGCCGTATACCTTCACCTGGGCCCAATGCAGTGCGCGCTGGTTATCCGCCATGCGCGCTAGGCTGCTGCGATGGGTTTTGATCTCTTCAACGCAATTTGCCGCCACATCAAAGCCATCAGCGCGGCCCACCACGCGTAGCCCCTGATATTCGCCGGAGAGCGGTAATTCGGCCAGGTAGCCCGCTATGTTTTCTCGCCGTTTGGCCACCAGCGCGTGGCCTTCAATGCCCTCTTGGGCGCTGGGCGCGGGGGTAAAACGGTGGTCGAGGTCGCCTTGGCGTGCGGTGAAATCGCACAGCGTACGCACCGCGACCCGATAGCGGCTCATGAAGTTGGCTGCCAGCGCACGTGGCACACCTCGACCGGCATGTCGTGGCGGCAGAAGAAATCAATCCAGCGGCGCTGGTTATCCTGCAGACGGTCACCGGGGCCTTTCACTTCGATCATACGGTAGCGAGGCTTCCCGGCGGGCGCATCGGGCATTAGCTGAATAAGATCCGGCAGGCCTGCCCGATTGTGCTTTAGGTCACTCAGCAAGCGGGTAAAGCAGGCGTGCAGATGCGCGGCGGGCAGGCAGCTAAGCGCGGCTGTTAACAGCGGTTCGCTCAAAACACCCCAGTGCACAAACGGCGAGGTAATGCCCTGCTTCGCGTGCCAAGTCGCGCGCATCGTCTCACGGTAGCGCCCGTCGTCTAGCTGTGCCAGGCAGGCGTCGATCTCGGCTTGGCGCTGGCGAACGAAGTCCTCGCGGTACAAATCCGCAGGCCCACTATGAAACGGATGAAAAAACGCCCCCGGCAGCGGTTTGAAAATCGCTGGCCAGAGCAGCAGACCAAAAAGCCCGGTGATTAGGCAGTTTTCCACATAGAACACCGGAGTACTGGCGGTGGATAAGTGTTCGGCAACGGCGCGCTCTACCGATTGAGGGCCAGGAAGCTCCAGCACGTAGGTCGGGGCCTCGGCTGCTTTCACTACCTGGGGGGCGGGCTGGTTCAACTTGCGCGCCAAGCGCGGCAACAAGCGCCCAAGCGCTTGGGTTTCGCTCTCTCTCGCCTGCTCGCGCGCGGCCTGAGCGAGTTCATAAGCCTCTGAGTAGCGCTTCAGGCGTTCCAATACTCGCAGCCTGCGTATGCGTGCCTCGCTGTTAGTCGATTCGGCGTACAGCAAAAGCGCTTGTTCTGCTTCACCGCTGCGTTCCGCCGTTTGCCCCAGGGTCAGCAGCAGCCGCGAACGGCGTGCGTCTAGCCAGCGGTTGCCGGAGGCTGCGGGCACATCAGCGGCCAGTCGATCTGGCGGCTCGCCGCTCTCCAGGCGCTCGTGCAGGCGGTGCAGCGTGAGGTAGGTATCCACCTCTTCCCGGCGCTGAAACGCGCGAGACTCTGCGGTCAGCGGCACTTGTTCAAAACGCTGCAAGCCAAGCTCGGTGAGCACGAACTCGGCCCAATCTTGGCGTAGGTTGCCAAAGAACATCAGCCGCAGGCGGTCGCACAGGGCCATGACGTTGAGCCGCACGATGTGCGTTGTTGCGGCAGGCCACCACTGGCGCAGCGGCATTGAATCGGTAAGCACAGGCATTAACACAGATTGGAGCGCCGTTTTGGTGGCATTAGACGGCAGCCCGGCGGTGCTGATAGGAGCTTGCAAGGCGTGGCGCAGCTCGCTCAAGCGCAGCAGCCGAAACAACTCCTCAATGGTTAACAGCGGCGCGTCATCTACCCAGCCAAGCGCCAGTAGCGGCGCCAACGCCTGATGGGTGTCGCCAATTTCGGGGTAGCTGAGCTTATCCACGCGAAACAGCTCGCCTTTACGCATCACCATCCGCACTAACAGCGCTTGAGAAGCGCGGGGCAGCTGCGACCACTGCTGGAGCGTGTGATGCTCATCGGCACTGAGTAAATCTCCGTGGCGCGCCTGCACCCACGCGACCAGGAAGCGAAAATTCACTAAGTAGTAGAAAGGATCATCAAGGGAGGCGGTCGCCGGAGCGGCAGAGGCACTGTTCATGCCTCCATTGTAACAGCGCGAACGTCCGTAGGTTAACCCACACGGTGTTGGTAAAGCACTTCCAAGGCATCGACAGCGGCTTGCTCGTCGGCTGTAGGCACTTCGGTAGATTGCTCCATCACACGCGGGGTGGGCTTCGCCTGGGCAACGGGCTGGCGTCCGCCTACCAGCACGTACCACTCTGCTTCGGTCAGATAGTGCTGGCACCAGCGGCTTAAACCACCCGCTACCGTTTCGCGGCTGCGCTCACCGCCGCGAAACGCGGTCGCAAGATGAAGTAAATCCTGGCGGGCCGTGCGAGCACGGGCGTTGCCCCCGTGCACTTTAGAGAGCGGGCAGCGTCGGTCGTAGGCCGCGTTGGTGAGGGCATTTAGCCAACGCTCCACTTCATGTGCCTGAATACCGCCGTAAACTGCCACGCGCCGCTCCCCACGTTGAACGATAAGGTGAAAAAGAGATAACCGCCTACAGGATAGGCCAAAAAGGCATAAGACTGCCCGAATTTCGTGCAACTGTCACCTTAATGCCTTATTTCACGCCCTGCGTGACCTCCTCAAACCCTTGTAAGACGTTCACCACGTTGACCCCGATATCCTCAACGGCGTAGCCCCCTTCCATTAAAAACACGCAGGGTAGCCCAGCGGCCGCGAGACGTTGCCCAAGGGCAATAAAGTCGACGTGCTGAAAGGTAAAGGCGCTGATCGGGTCACCTTCAAAAATATCCACACCCAGCGATACCACCAGCAATTCACACTCTGCTCTATGGATATGCGCCAGCGCCTCATCCAACGCGGCCATCCACGTCGCAACGGAGGTGCCCGGCGGCAGCGGGTAATTGATCGTGAAGCCTTCACCTACTCCTTCGCCGGTTTCGTCGGTGTAGCCCGAAAAGTAGGGGAAGGTCACGTCAGGGTCGCCGTGGAGCGAGGCGAACAGCACGTCGTCACGGCGATAGAAGATCTGCTGGGTGCCGTTACCGTGATGAAAATCCACGTCGAGAATCGCGACACGGCGCTTGCCAGCGTCCAGCGCGCGCTGGGCAGCGATGGCGGCATTATTAAAAAAGCAGTAGCCGCCAAATTGATCCACCGCTGCGTGGTGGCCCGGCGGACGGCACAGGCCGAAGGTCGGCTCGCCAGTGGCGAGGGTATGATCGATTGCCGCCAGCGCGGTATCTTTACTTGCCAAGGCAGCGGCAAAGGTGCCTTCCGTAATTGAGGTTTCAGCAGCAAGGGCGTAGTAGCCCAACTGGCCGCTCACCGACTGGGGAATACGGTCACCGCGCATCGTACGGGCTGGCCAGATATTGGGGATGGCCTCGCCCGCGTGGCCCGCCGCTTGCCATGCCTGCCAGCAGTTTTCCAAGAACGCGACGTAATCAGCATCGTGAACCGCCAGTACGGGCGCAAGGCCGTAGTCACTGGGCGAACGAACTTCAAACGCGGCTTTGCTCAAGGCAGCCAATACCAAATCCATCCGCTCGGGGCGCTCAAAGGGGGTAACTAAAGCGCCATCGTGGAGTTCGCTACGGGCTTGGCGCTGGCGGCTACCTTCGGAAAAAAACGTTAGCATGCGGTTTCCTTATTTATGCGTGATACGGCCAGTCAGCTGCCCAGCGACGCTTTTGGGCTGGGGTCTGCTGCTTTAACTGATACTCAGCACGGCTGGCAGCGGCACGGTCGGCAAAGGGTTGCGCGCCCAGAAGCGCCAGCGGCGGGTTTGCCCGGGTATAACGCGCGCCTTTACCCGCTGCATGGGCTTGGTAGCGTTTGGCGAGGTTGTTAGTAATCCCTACATAGGTACCGCGCCTACACTCAAGCAGGTACAAATACCATGGAGAAGTGGCTGTGTTTTCCATAGCGGCTCGTTAGCTGTTCGTAGAGGTAGACACTTCCTGTTCGGCCATTAAACGCTCAAGCTCTGCCAGCGGCATGGGTTTCGCTAGCCCAAAACCTTGGAATAAATCACAGCGGTACGCCAACAGTCGCTGATGCTGCTCGTTGGTTTCCACGCCTTCAGCCACCACATTAAGGCCTAGGTGATGAGCCATGGAGATCACCCCCTGCACAATAGCTGAATCACCGTCGCTGTTGGTGATCTCACTGATAAAACTGCGATCAATTTTGATCGTGCTGATCGGCAAGTGCTTGAGATAGCTCAAACTTGAGTAGCCAGTACCAAAGTCATCAATCGACACACTGACCTGCATAGTGTGTAACTCATTAAGAATATTGATTGCTGCGTCGGTATTATCCATCAGGATGCCTTCGGTCAACTCTAGGGCCAACTGCTCTGCTGGCAATCCAGTATCCAATAACGTTTGACGCAGCGTGGCTAGAAAACTGTCACGGTGGAACTGCAAAGGCGAAAGATTCACCGCGACCCGCAGCTCCCCCAACCCGCTGCGCTGCAACTTGAGCATATCCTTACAGGCCCGCTGCAGCACCCATTCGCTAATCGGCATAATTTGCCCAGTAGCCTCCGCCAAGGGAATAAAGCGGGCAGGGGAAATATAACCTTTAATAGGGTGCGGCCAGCGCAGCAGTGCTTCCACGCTGTCGATTCGCCCATGCCGGTTAAACAGCGGCTGATAATGCAATTCAAAGCCTTGGTGGTCGATGGCTTCCTGCAGGTCGTTACGCAGGCTGACCCGCTCGTTGGCCACTTCGTTGATGTCGTGGCTGAACCACGCATAGGCGTTACGGCCTTGCTGCTTGGCTTTGTACATCGCCATATCCGCTTGCTGAATCAGGGTTTGTGGCTGGGGAGTATCGGGCTGGCTCATGGCAATACCCACGCTGGCGGTCAAATACAGCTCATGGCCATCGATGCAGTAAGGCTTAGCGAGCGCTGGCAATAAACGCTCCGCCACGTCAATCACTTGCCCTTTATCAACGATATTAGTAAGCAGTAGTACAAATTCATCGCCCCCTAGCCGGGCAACCGTATCCGCTTGCCGCAGGGCAGCATGCAGGCGCTTAGCGACCTCTATCAATACTTGGTCGCCCACTGCGTGCCCTAGCGTGTCATTGATTGGCTTGAAATCATCTAGATCTACAAACAACACGCTAATGCGCTCACCACTTTCTTGGGCATGGGCGAACCGTTGATGCAGCTTTTCTTCAAACTGCATACGGTTGGGTAAGCGAGTGAGGTCATCGTGGGTGGCATGATAAGCAAGGCGTGCCTCATAAGCTTTATGCTGTGAGATATCGTGCTGAACACCTACAAAGTGGGTGATATGCCCTTGGTCATCCCGCACTGGAGACACATATAAGTCGTTCCAGAACGGCGTGCCATCTTTGCGGTAATTACATAGCGTCACCTGGGTCTCACGCTGCTCCTGAATACCACAACGTAGCTTAGCGACCATGGCAGGATCGCTATCAGGCCCCTGCAAAAAACGGCAATTCTGGCCAATCACTTCACTTTGTGAGTAACCCGTCATAGTGCTAAAAGCTTGGTT